>DASSGI010000368.1:0-4989 GCA_035857655.1 Casimicrobiaceae bacterium
GCGGCGCGACCCAGCCTTCTTCCCAACCCTTGTCGATGATGACGTGCTCGATCGACTTGATGCCGACCGGATCGTCGTTGATGTTGAGCGTGCACGCCGCTTCACAGGGCGCGGGGCAGATGCGGCCGGTGAACTCGGGGAAGTTGTTCGTCGAATGAAGGACGTCGAGCGCCGCGCGCCACTGATGGCGGTAAACGAGGTCGTTCCAGTCCGGGATGATGTTGTTGATCGGGCAGCCGGTCTGGCAGAACGGGATGCCACAGTCCATGCAGCGCGCGCCCTGCGTCGAGGCTTCGTCGTCGGTCAGCGCGAAGATGAACTCGCGCGAATTGCGAACGCGCTCGCCGATCGGCAGCATCGTCTCGGCGACGCGCCTGAGCTCCATGAAGCCCGTCATCTTGCCCATTTATTCCGCCGCCTTGCCGGTGTCGATTACGCCGCTCACGCCGCTCACGCTGCTGCCTTCTGCTTCTGCTGCGCGGCGGCAGCCTTCGCCGCCGTCTCCGCTGCGTGCATCTCGGTGAGCGCGCGCCGATACTCGTGCGGGAACACCTTGACGAACTTGCGGCGCTGGTTGTCCCAGTCGTCGAGCACCGACAGCGCGTACGTGCTGCCCGTGAAGCGCAGGTGGCGCTCGATCAGCTCGCGCAACGTCGCCTCGTCGGAGCGGCCCGCATGGCGCATCCGTCCCTTGCCCGAGGCGACGAGATCGGCCTCGCCGCGCGCCTGCTCGGCCTCGGTCTGCACCGGCTCCAGCGCGACCATCGCCGCGTTGCAGCGCGTCGCGAACGTGCCGTCCTCGTCGTAGACGTAGGCGATGCCGCCGCTCATTCCGGCTGCGAAGTTGCGCCCGGTCCGGCCTAGCACGACCACGGTGCCGCCCGTCATGTACTCGCAGCCATGGTCGCCGGTTCCCTCGACGACGGCGGCGGCGCCCGAGTTGCGGACGCAGAAACGCTCGCCGGCGACGCCGCGGTAATACGCTTCACCCGCGATCGCGCCGTACATCACCGTGTTGCCGATGACGATGTTCTGTTCCGGTTTGGCGGGACAGCTCGGGTCCGGATAGACGACGAGACGGCCGCCCGAAAGTCCCTTGCCGACGTAGTCGTTCGTCGCGCCCTGCAGCTCGAACGTGATGCCATGCGCGAGGAACGCGCCGAAGCTCTGGCCTGCGGTGCCGTCGAAGCTCACGTGGATCGTGTCGTCCGGCAACCCGGCGTGCCCGTAGCGGCGCGCGACAACGCCGGAGAGCATCGCACCGACGGAGCGGTTCTGGTTCCTGATCTTGAACGCGAGACGTACCCGCTCGCGCCGTTCGACGGCTGGTGCGGCATCGGCGATGAGCTTGTGGTCGAGCGCGCGCTCGAGGCCGTGTTCCTGCTCTTCGCGGTGATAGCGCGCGACCTCCGCGGGCATCTTCGGCTGATGGAAGATCCTTGAGAAGTCGAGCCCCTTCGCCTTCCAGTGTTCGATGCCGCGGCGCTTGTCGAGAAGGTCGGAGCGGCCGATCAAGTCGTCGAAGCGACGGATCCCGAGCTTCGCCATCAGCTCGCGAACTTCCTCGGCGACGAAGAAGAAAAAGTTGACGACGTGCTCGGGGGCTCCGGTGAACTTCTTGCGCAGCTCCGGATTCTGCGTCGCGATCCCGACGGGGCACGTGTTCAGGTGGCACTTGCGCATCATGATGCAGCCGGTCGCAACGAGCGGCGCCGTCGCGAAGCCGAACTCGTCGGCGCCGAGCAGCGCGCCGACGACGACGTCGCGGCCGGTCTTCATCTGACCGTCGACCTGGACTGCGATGCGCCCGCGCAGGCGATTGAGCACGAGCGTCTGCTGCGTTTCCGCAAGCCCGAGCTCCCAGGGCGTTCCCGCGTGCTTGATCGACGACTCGGGCGAAGCGCCGGTTCCGCCGTCGTGACCGGCGATCGTCACGTGATCGGCCTTCGCTTTCGCAACGCCCGCGGCGACAGTGCCCACGCCGACTTCGGAGACCAGCTTCACCGAAACCGACGCCTGCGGGTTGCCGTTCTTCAAGTCGTGGATCAGTTGCGCGAGGTCCTCGATCGAGTAGATGTCGTGATGCGGCGGCGGCGAGATGAGCCCGACGCCCGGCACCGAATAGCGCAGCTGCGCGATGTATTCCGAGACCTTGTGTCCCGGGAGCTGACCGCCCTCGCCGGGCTTCGCGCCCTGCGCCATCTTGATCTGCAGCTGGTCGGCATTCACCAGGTATTCGGCGGTGACGCCGAAGCGCGCCGAGGCAACCTGCTTGATCTTCGAGCGCAGCGAATCGCCCTCCTTGAGCGCGATATCGGCGACGACGCCGGGAATGCGCGAGCGCAGCGTCTCCCCCTTCCTGACGAGCGGATAGCGCCGCGCGTCTTCGCCGCCTTCGCCGGTATTGGACTTGCCGCCGATCCGATTCATCGCGACGGCGAGCGTCGTGTGCGCTTCGGTCGAGATCGAGCCGAGGCTCATCGCTCCGGTCGCGAAGCGCTTGACAATCTCCTCCACCGGCTCGACGTCCTCGAGCGGGATCGGCACGTGCGCGAACTTGAGCTCGAACAGCCCGCGGAACGTGAGCATCCGCTCTGACTGGTCGTTGATGAAAGCCGCGTATTCGCGATACGTCGCGAAGCTGCCGGAGCGCGCGGCGTGCTGGAGCTTCGCGATCGAATCGGGCGTCCACGCGTGATCTTCGCCACGCGTCCGATACTGGTATTCGCCGCCCGCGTCGAGCGCGTTGTCGAGTAGCGGGTTGTCGCCGAACGCGAGACGGTGCAGTCGCGCCGCCTCCTCGGCCACCTCGAACAGACCCACGCCTTCGACGGTGCTCGGCGTGTTGGTGAAGTACTTGTCGACGAACTCGCGCTGCAGCCCGACCGCTTCGAAGATCTGCGCACCGCAATAGGACTGGTACGTGGAGATGCCCATCTTCGACATCACCTTGTAGAGGCCCTTGTTGATCGCCTTGAGGAAGCGCTTCGGCGCATCCTGCGGCGCCGGGTCCGCGGCTCCTTCGGCGAGCGCGACGAGCGTTTCCAGCGCGAGATAGGGATGGATCGCCTCGGCGCCGTAACCGGCGAGCAGCGCGAAGTGATGGACCTCGCGCGCCGAACCCGTCTCGACGACGAGGCCCGTGCTGGTGCGCAACCCCTTGCGGACCAGGTGCTGATGCACGGCCGCAGTCGCGAGCAGCGCGGGAATCGCCATCAGGTCCGCCGATATCTTGCGATCGGAGACGATCAGGATGTTGTAGCCGAGATGGATCGCGTCCTCGGCGCCCGCGCACAGCGACGCGATCGCGGCTTCCATTCCGTCCGCGCCCCACGCCGCCGGATAGCAGATGTCGAGCTCGAACGACTTGAACGCGCCGTCGGTGAACAACGCGATATGACGGATCTTCTCCATCGCGTCGGTCGTGAGGATCGGCTGCTGCGCTTCCAGCCGCATCGCCGGGTCGGTGACGTCGATGCCGAGCAGGTTCGGCCGCGGCCCGATGAACGTCACCAGCGACATCACGAGCTCTTCGCGAATCGGATCGATCGGCGGGTTCGTCACCTGCGCGAAGAGCTGCTTGAAGTACGTGTAGAGCGTCTTCGGCCGCTGCGAGAGCACCGGGAGCGTCGCATCGTTGCCCATCGATCCGACGGCCTCTTCGCCGGTCTCGGCCATCGGCGCCAGGATGATGCGCAGGTCCTCCTGCGTGTAGCCGAACGCCTGTTGCCGGTCAAGGAGCGGCACTTCGGAAAGCTGGGCCGGCGCCGGCGCCGGCAGCTCGTCGAGCGCGACGCGCGAGCGCGCGATCCACTCGCGATAGGGCTTCACCGTGGCGAGCGTCCGCTTCAACTCGTCGTCGTCGATGATCCTGCCCTGCTGCATGTCGACGAGCAGCATCTTGCCCGGCTGCAAGCGCCACTTCTTGACGATCTTGCGCTCGGGAATGTCGAGCACGCCGACCTCGGAGGCCATCACGATGTAGTCGTCGTCGGTCACGACGAAGCGCGCGGGCCGCAGCCCGTTGCGATCGAGCGTGGCACCGATCTGGCGGCCGTCGGTGAACGCCATCGCAGCGGGGCCGTCCCACGGCTCCATCAGCGCTGCGTGATACTCGTAGAAAGCGCGCCGGTCCTCGTCCATCAGCGGATTGCCGGCCCACGCTTCGGGGATCATCAGCATCATCGCGTGCGCGAGCGGATACCCGCCCATCAGCAGCAGCTCGAGCGCGTTGTCGAACGACGCCGAATCGGATTGCCCGTCGTAGATCAGCGGCCAGATCTTGTCGAGATCGCTGCCGAGGATGCTGCTCGCGATCGCCTGCTGGCGCGCGCGAATCCAGTTGACGTTGCCGCGCAGCGTGTTGATCTCGCCGTTGTGGCACACGAGCCGGAAAGGATGCGCGAGATCCCATGTCGGGAACGTGTTGGTCGAGAAGCGCTGGTGGACCATCGCGAGCGCGGTGACCATCGTCTCGTCGGTCAAGTCCCTGTAATACTCGCCGACCTGGTGCGCGAGCAGCATGCCCTTGTAGACGAGCGTCCGCGTCGACATCGACGGAACGTAGAACTCCTTTCCGTGCCGCAGCTTGAGCGCCTGGATCGCGTGGCCCGACTTCTTGCGGATGATGTAGAGCTTGCGCTCGAGCGCGTCCTGGTCCATGCCGGTCGAGCCGCGGGCGATGAACACCTGCCGGATGATCGGCTCCACCTCCTTCGTCCGCTCCGAGAGGCCGCGGTTGTTGGTCGGGACGTTGCGCCAGCCGAGCAGGACCTGCCCCTCGTCCTTGATCGCGCGCTCGATCTCGTACTCGCAGGCAATGCGCGACGCCGGATCGCGCGGCAGGAACACCATGCCGACGCCGTACTGGCCTACCGCGGGCAGCGTTATGCCCTGGCGACCGCAAACCCGCCTCAGGAATGCATCAGGCAGCTGGAGCAGGATGCCCGCGCCATCGCCCTGCAGGGGATCGGCGCCTGTGGCGCCGCG
>DASSGI010000369.1:0-4363 GCA_035857655.1 Casimicrobiaceae bacterium
CGACGATTCCGCACTTGAGGCTCATAGCTTTTCTTTGCGCGTGTGGAGCAGCTGCATTGCGCGCTCGAAGTCGCCGGCGGCGATCGCCGGCCAGGCGTCGAGGCCGCGGTCGATCGCTTCCTCGATCGCCGCACGTTCATCGCGCGACGGAGGCGCGAGCACATAGTCGGCGACGTCCTGCTGCGGGATCACTGAGTCGCGCGGATGTCCGATTCCAAGGCGCAGGCGCCAGAAATCCGGCGTGCCGAACTGCGCTGCGACGTCACGCAACCCGTTGTGCCCCGCGATGCCGCCTCCGAACTTGAGCTTCGCTTCCCCCGGCTGCAGGTCGAGCTCGTCGTGGACGACGACCACGTCCTTTGGAGCAACCGCGAAGAAGCGCGCGAGCGACGACACCGATCGTCCTGACAGATTCATGTACGTGGCCGGCTTCAGCAACCGAAGACCGTCCGCAGCCTTCGCGACGTGGCCGTGGAATTTCGCTTCGCCGTGGAACGTGATGCCGAGCTTCGCCGCGAGAATGTCCGCGAACCAGTAGCCCGCGTTGTGGCGGGTCGCCGCATGTTCCCGGCCGGGGTTTCCGAGACCAACGACGAGGCGGATCGGTTCCATGAGATCGATGCGTCTGCAGCGAGAGAGAGGATCAGCGAGCGATCGCGGAAGCGCCGCGCAGACGCCGACCACGGTGTGCTCCGCCGGAAACGAAAGGGCCCGCCAACGTATCGAGCGGGCGGGCCCTCGCAGCATCCGGCGTCCGCTATTTCTTGCGGTCTTCCTTGCCGGATTCCTTCTTCTTCTCGTCCTTGCCGGCTTCCTTCTTCTCGGCGCCCTTCGCCTCCGCCGCGGGCTTCGCTTCGGTGCCCGGCGCCGCAGGCGCTGCGCCCGGGGCTGCCGCCGCAGCGGCCGCCGCCTCTTCGCCTTCCGGCGCGGCTTCGACCACTTCCTCGACGATCGCCTTCGGCACCACCGCCGCAGCGATCACCGGATCGAGCTTGCCGCGGGTCGGCACGACGACACCCGCCGGAAGCTTCAGTGCGGAGACGTGGACCGAATTGCCGACGTCGAGCGTCGACAGATCGACCTCGATGAACTCGGGCAGGTCCTTCGGAAGACAGACGATATCGAGCTCGGTCAGGACGTGGCTCACGATCGCGCCCGACACCTTGACCGCCGGCGACGTCTCGGCATTGACGAAGTGCAGCGGCACTTTCATATGGATCTTGCGGTTCTCGTCGACGCGCTGGAAGTCGACGTGCAGGATCTCGTTCTTGAACGGGTGCATTTGAACGGAGCGCAACAGAACCTTCGTCGACGCGCCGTTGACCTTCATCGTCAGGATCGACGCGTGGAACTTCTCGTTGCGGAGCGCGTGGAAGAGCGCGTTGTGATCGAGCTCGATCGGCTCGGGCGCCGCCGCGCCTCCGTACACGATTCCGGGGGCCTTGCCTGCACGACGCATGCGGCGGCTCTCGCCGCGGCCTTCGGTCGTCCGCGGGAACGCGGTGAATTCGATGCTCATGATCCGACTCCTGATGTCTGCGGCCTTCCGACTCGGAGGGAAAACCTGGAGCTCCGGCCCGTCGTCCGCGGTTGGCGACATCCCGGAGTCGGCCTCGACGACCGTTTGCCCGGGAAAGCTTTAAAGTATAACTGATTTATTGCTGCGGAGCCAGGCGCGGCGGCTCCAGTGCGGCCTCCGTGGCCCCCTTCAGGCAGCTCCCACCGTCGTTGTCGGCCGCAAGCGGTGATTCGCGATTGCTCGCATCCCCAAGCCTGCGACTTGGGGCCCCTGCTCGCCGCTCACACCGCTACTCCGTGAACAGCGAGCTGACCGACTCCTCGTTCGACACCCGAGTCATCGTCTCGGCGAGGAGCTGAGCGCAGGAAAGCTGCCGTATCCGCGGGCAGGCTTGCGCTTGCTCGGTGAGCGGAATCGTGTCGGTGACGACAATCTCGTCCAGCTCGGAATCGGCGATCCGTGGAACCGCGCCGCCCGAGAGCACGGCGTGCGTGCAATAAGCGACCACCTTTTTCGCGCCGTGCTCTTTGAGCGCCGTCGCCGCCTTGCACAGCGTGTTCGCGGTGTCGACGAGGTCGTCCATGATCACGCAGGTCCGGGCGTTCACGTCGCCGATGATGTTCATCACCTCGGCAACGTTCGCGCGCGGACGCCGCTTGTCGATGATCGCGAGATCGGAGTCGAGCCGCTTCGCGATCGCTCGCGCGCGCACGACACCGCCCACATCGGGGGACACGACGAGAAGATCCTCGTAGCTCTGCTTCCACAGGTCGCCGAGCAGGATCGGCGTCGCGTAGATGTTGTCGACGGGAATGTTGAAGAATCCCTGGATCTGATCGGCGTGGAGGTCCATCACCATCACGCGATCGACGCCCACCGTCGTCAACAGATCGGCGATGACCTTCGCCGTGATCGGGACGCGCGCCGAGCGGGGACGGCGGTCCTGGCGTGCGTAGCCGAAATAGGGAATGACCGCGGTGATGCGCCCGGCGGATGCGCGCTTCAGCGCATCGGTCATCACCAGGATCTCCATCAGGTTGTCGTTCGTCGGCGCGCACGTCGATTGCAGGACGAAGATGTCGCGGCCGCGGACGTTCTCGAGCAGCTCGACCATCACTTCGCCGTCGGAGAAGCGGCCGACGACGCAGCGCCCAAGGCTGATGTTCAAATGACGGCAGACGGCCTCGGCGAGCTTCGGGTTCGCGTTGCCCGTGAAGATTCTCATCCGTTCATAGGCCATTTCAGCTAGACCCTCGGCAAAAAGGATTCTCGCGACCGCATCCGCGGAGGTTCGTCCGGCGTGAAGAAGTGGCTGGGGAGGAAGGATTCGAACCTTCGAATGCCGGAATCAAAATCCGGTGCCTTAACCACCTGGGCGACTCCCCAGCGGAGAAAACGACGCCCTGAAGCGGCGCATTCTACCGAGGTGGAACCCGTTCCGCGCGTCATGCGAATGCGGCCAGCGGATGACGCGCGAGCGTTCGCGCCACGAAGCCGCGCATCGACTGCGGCCGCGCCGCGATCGCAGCGCTCGCCTGCGCTTCGGTCGCGAACGGAGCGAACGCGCAAGCACCGGATCCCGTCATTCGTGCAGCGCTCGAGTGAGCCTCGAGCACCGCCAGCGCCGCCGCGATGTCCGGATGCCGGGCAACCGCTGCCGGTTGCAGATCGTTCCGTCCGTAACCCTCGGAAAAGACGTTTATTTTCGCTGACGGGCTATCTCGTGTCAATTCAGGTGCAGCGAAAATCGTCGCGCTGGAGACCACGGACGCGGGGATGAGAACGGCCACCCAGAAGCTCGGGATCGAAACGGGCGTCAACTGCTCGCCGATGCCCCGCGCGAGCGCAGGCTCCGCGCCGAGGAAGAACGGAACATCGGCGCCGAGCGCTTGCCCGACTTGCGCAAGCTCGGCGCGAGTCATCCCGAGATCCCACAATCGATTGAGCGCGAGGAGCACCGACGCCGCGTCCGAGCTTCCGCCTCCGAGGCCGCCGCCGATCGGGATACGCTTGACCACCATGATGTCGACGCCGCTCGCGCAACCCGAGGCACGCTGCAGCGCGCTCCCCGCGCGCACGGCGAGGTCGTCTTGCGCGGCAACGCCGTACTGCGCGCCCGCTCGGGAGATTTCTCCGTCGTCGCGAAGCGCTAGCGTGATCGTGTCGCCGAAGTCGAGTGCCACAAAGAGCGTCTCGAGCGTGTGATAGCCATCCGCGCGGCGGCCCGTCACGTGGAGGAACAGGTTGAGCTTGGCGGGCGCCGGAACGGTCAATGTGCGCATCGGCCCATTGTCACCCGCGCGTGCCCGCGCCGGCCACCCTGGTCAGGAGTCACGCCAGCGGTCGATCGCGATCCGCATCTCGAGATCGTGGCATGCGATGCGAATTCCCGACGGACGTCGCGTCGAATCGCTGCCGTACGTGTAGACGATTTCGCAGCCATCTTGGCGGAGCACGCCGGTGCGACCCACGGCGTCCGTCTCCGTCGAGTGCGGCGAGTTCGCGCGGGGCGCAGCCTGCGCCCAGGAGGCGAGCCCTTCGACGGGCAACGCGACGCCGACGGCGCGTTCGGTGAGCGCACCCCAGTCGCTTGCAACCTCCGTGCGACCGTCGGCGGTTCGAAGCTCCACGCGCTTGACTGAGGCATCGCCGCTCAGCTCTGCGACCGATTGCCCGAGCGGCGTCGATACGACGAGGTCGTCGCGCGGCGGCGCGTGCGTCCACGAAAACGAGATCGCGACGGCATCCTTTCCTTGGCGCGCGGACAAGCGCCCGTCGATCGCGAACGGCGTGTCACCGGCGGTCGGCGTCAACGGCGCAGTCAGCGGCGCCGTTGTCGCGCAG
>DASSGI010000370.1:0-14888 GCA_035857655.1 Casimicrobiaceae bacterium
ATCGAGACGCGAGTATCCCGCACGCAGTATCAGTTCACCGTCGAGGACGTCGACCCCGAGGAGCTCGCGACATGGGTTCACCGCCTCGTCGATCGGCTCAACCAGGTGCCCGAGGTCGCCGACGTCGCGAGCGACCTCTCCGACAACGGCCTCCAGGCGTACGTCGAATTCGACCGCGCGACCGCGAGTCGTCTCGGGATCACGCCGGCGGCGATCGACAACGCGCTCTACAACGCATTCGGCCAGAGGCTCGTGTCGACGATCTTCACGCAGTCGAACCAGTATCGCGTCGTGCTCGAAGTGAAGCCCGAGTTCCAGCGCGGCATATCGGCGCTCAACGACCTGTACGTGACCTCGAACGTTCCGATCCAGACGTCGCCGCCGAACCAATCGCCGCAGGCGAGCCAGGCGCCGCAGCCGAATCAGCCGCCGCAACAGGTCCCGCTTTCGTCGATCGCGCGGATCGTCGAGCGGCCCGGCGCGCTCGCCATCAATCACATCGGCCAGTTCCCCGCCGCCACGGTGTCGTTCAACCTCGGGGACGGCGCTTCGCTCGGCGACGCCGTCAAGGCGGTCGAAAAGGTGAAGGCCGAGCTCGGCATGCCCGCGAGCGTGCAGATCAACTTCCAGGGCGCGGCCAACGCGTTTCGCGCATCGCTCTCGAACGAGCTGTGGCTGATCCTCGCCGCGATCATCACAATGTACATCGTTCTCGGCGTGCTGTACGAGAGCTTCATACATCCGGTCACGATCCTGTCGACGCTGCCGTCGGCGGGCGTCGGCGCGCTGCTCGCGCTGATCGTCTCCCGCCACGACCTGTCGATCATCGCGATCATCGGCATCATCCTGCTAATCGGCATCGTCAAGAAGAACGCGATCATGATGATCGACTTCGCGCTCGACGCGGAGCGCGATGAAGGAATGGCGCCGCGCGACGCGATCTACCAGGCGTGCCTGCTGCGGTTTCGGCCGATCATGATGACGACGATGGCGGCGCTCCTCGGCGCGCTGCCGCTGATGATCGGCTGGGGCGTGGGCTCGGAGCTCCGGCATCCGCTCGGCATCACGATGGTCGGCGGCCTGCTGGTGTCGCAGGCGCTGACGCTGTTCACGACGCCGGTCATCTATCTCTACTTCGACCGGCTGGCACGCAGGACGAAGGAGCGAGCGGCGGGAGGCCGACGGCCGAGCGAAGGCGCGAAGGGCGCGCAAACGAGCGAAGGCGCGCCCGCGAGCGACTGAGCCATGATCAACCTGTCGCAGCCCTTCATCGACCGGCCCGTCGCGACGACGCTGCTGACGCTCGGCATCGCGCTCGCCGGCGCGATCGCGTTTCGCCTGCTGCCAGTGTCGCCGCTGCCGCAGGTCGACTTTCCGACGATCTCGGTGCAGGCGCAGCTGCCCGGCGCGAGTCCCGAAACCATGGCGGCCACCGTCGCCACGCCGCTCGAGCGATCGCTGGGCCGGATCGCCGGGATCACCGAGATGACGTCGTCGAGCTCGCTCGGCTCGACCCGCATCACATTGCAGTTCGATCTCGCGCGCGACATCGACGGCGCGGCGCGCGACGTGCAGGCCGCGATCAACGCGGCGCGCAACCTGCTGCCGACGGGCCTGCCGAGCAATCCGACCTATCGGAAAGTCAACCCGGCCGACGCGCCGATCATGATCCTGACGCTCACCTCCGACACGATGACGCAGGGTCAGATGTACGACTCGGCCTCGACGATCATCGCGCAGAAGCTCTCGCAGATCGAAGGTGTCGGGCAGGTCACCGTCGGCGGGAGCTCCCTTCCGGCGGTGCGCGTCGAGCTGAATCCGCAGGCGCTCAACAAGTACGGCATCGCGATCGAGGATGTCCGGACGGTGCTCGCCGCAGCCAATGCGAATCGACCGAAGGGACTCGTCGAAGACGGCGAGCGCTACTGGCAGATCTACGCGAACGATCAGGCGAAGACCGCGGCCGAATACCTGCCGCTCATCGTCGCCTATCGCAACGGCAATGCGGTGCGGCTCCCGGATGTCGGCGAGGTCGTCGATTCGGTGCAGGACCTGCGCAATGCCGGGATGGCGAACGGCAAGCCGTCGGTGCTCGTCATCATCAACCGGCAACCGAACGCCAACATCATCGACACCGTCGATCGCATCAATGCGCTGATGCCGTCGCTCCGCGCATCGATCCCGAGCGCGATCAACCTCGTGCCGGCGATGGAGCGCACGGCGACGATTCGCGGCTCGCTGCGTGACGTCGGCCGCGCGTTGACGATCGCCATCATCCTCGTGATCCTCGTCGTGTACCTGTTCCTGCGCGACGGGCGGGCGACCGCGATTCCGGGTGTCGCCGTGCCGGTGTCGCTGGTCGGCACGTTCGCGGTGATGTACGTCGCCGGTTTCTCGATCAACAACTTCACGCTGATGGCGCTCACGATCGCCACCGGCTTCGTCGTCGACGATGCGATCGTCGTGCTCGAGAACACGTCGCGCCACATCGAGGACGGCATGCCGCCGTTCAAGGCGGCGCTGCAGGGCGCCCGCGAGGTGGGCTTCACCGTGATGTCGATGAGCCTGTCGCTGATCGCGGTGTTCATACCGATCCTCGCGATGGGCGGGATCGTCGGGCGGCTGTTCCGCGAGTTTGCCGTGACGCTGTCGGTCGCGATCCTGATCTCGCTCGTCATTTCCCTGACGACGACGCCGATGATGTGCGCGCGGCTGCTGCGCCCCTCGCGGGAGCGTAAGTCGACGCGCATCGGCCGCTGGAGCGAAACCATGTACCAGTCGATGGTCGACGCGTACGGCCGTGCGCTCAACTGGGGGCTGCGACACGGCGTCGTCGTGATGCTGGTGCTCCTCGCGACCATTTGCCTCAACGTCTACCTGTACATCGTCATCCCGAAGGGCTTCTTTCCGCAGCAGGACACCGGACGTCTGGTGGGGGGCATCCAGGCCGACCAGAGCATCTCGTTCCAGGCGATGCGCCAGAAGCTCGCCGATTTCATGACGATCATCACCAGCGACCCGGCGGTCGACAACGTCGTCGGATTCACCGGCGGCGCGCAACGCAACTCCGGGTTCATGTTCGTCGCGCTGAAACCGCTGTCGGAGCGCAAGGACACGGTCGACCAGGTGATCGCGCGGCTGCGCGGGAAGCTCGCGAAGGAGCCCGGCGCAAGCCTCTTCCTGCAGCCGGTGCAGGACATTCGCGTCGGCGGCCGTCAGGCGAACGCGCAGTGGCAGTACACCCTGCAGGCCGACGACCTCGCGGAGCTGCGCGCCTGGGAACCGAAGATCCGCGCGGCACTTTCCAATCTGCCCGAGCTCGCCGACGTCAATACCGACACGCAGGACAAGGGGTTGCAAACCTCCCTCACGATCGACCGCGACGCGGCGATGAGGCTCGGCGTGACGCCGAAGATGGTCGATACGACGTTGAACGATCTCTTCGGCCAACGGCAGGTGTCGACGATCTACGCGCTGCTCAACCAGTACCACGTCGTGATGGAGGCCGCGCCGCAGTACTGGCAATCGGCGGACACTCTGAACAACGTCTACGTCAGCACGACGACCGGTGCGCAGGTTCCGCTGTCGGCATTCGCAAAATATGCGCCGACGAACACTCCGCTCGGCGTCAACCACCAGGGGCAGTTCGTCGCCTCGACGATCTCGTTCAATCTCGCGCCCGACGTGTCGCTGTCGCAGGCGACCCGCGCGATCGACGACGAGCTCGCGCGCATGGGAGTCCCCGACACGGTCCGCGGGTCGTTCCAGGGCACGGCGCGCGTATTCCAGGCGTCGCTCGCGAGCCAGCCCTGGCTCATCCTGCTCGCGCTGGTCACGCTGTACATCGTGCTCGGCGTCCTCTACGAGAGCTACGTCCATCCGATCACGATCCTCTCGACGCTTCCGTCCGCCGGCGTCGGGGCATTGCTTGCGCTGATGTTGTTCCGCACCGATTTCACGATCATCGCGTTCATCGGCGTGATCCTGCTGATCGGCATCGTCAAGAAGAACGCGATCATGATGGTCGATTTCGCGCTCGAGGTGGAGCGCACGCGCAAGCTGAGCACGCGCGATGCGATCTTTGAGGCATGCCTGCTGCGGTTCCGGCCGATCCTGATGACGACGATGGCGGCGATCCTGGGCGCGTTGCCGCTCGCGCTCGGCGCGGGCGACGGCGCGGAGATGCGACGCCCGCTCGGCATCGCGATCGTCGGCGGACTGCTGGTGAGCCAGATGCTCACGCTGTTCACGACGCCGGTCGTGTACCTGTATCTCGACCGCTTCAGGCTGTGGGCGACGCGCGCGCATGCGAAGCGCGAGCGTGAGCGCGAAAAGCTCTCGCCGGCGGGGGCCGAATGAGCGCGCGGCGCGAGACCGGAGGTCGAGCGGAGGCCCGAAGGGCGCGTCCGCGCGCGATTGAGATGGCGGCCGACAACTCGGCACTCGAAGATCCAGAGACCGCTGCGGAGGCTGCCGAAATGATGCGAACGGCGACAGGCACGCTTGCCATGGTCGCTGCCGCGCGCACCGCGAACGCGCTCGCGGTTGCCGTCCTCGTCGCGGGCTGCATGGTCGGGCCGAACTACGAGCGGCCGACTGCCCCGACGCCAACCGCGTACAAGGAAAGCGAGGGCTGGAAGCGCGCCCAGCCGCGCGACGAAGCGCCCCGTGGCGAATGGTGGGTCGCATTCGGCGACTCCGATCTCGACGCGTTGATCCAGCAGGTCGACGTGTCGAATCAGACGCTCCAGGCGGCCGAGGCCCAGGTGCGTTTCGCGCGCGCGGCGGTGCAGGCGGCGCGTGCCGGGCTCTTTCCGGTCGTGAGCGGGAACTTCAGCGCAGCGCGGAGCTCGCGCAACTCGGGCGGCGGCAGCACCGGCAACGGTGGCAATGGAACAACACCCCCCGCGGGCAGCACCGGCGGAGGACCGCTGAACAGCTACAACGCCGCGCTCGATTTGAGTTGGGAGATCGATCTCTGGGGCCGCGTCCGCCGCGGCATCGAGTCGGCCGAGGCGACCGCGCAGGCCACCGCCGCCGACTTCGCCTCAGCGCGTCTCTCCGCGCAGGCAACGCTCGCCCAGACCTATCTGCTGCTCCGCGTGCAGGACGCGCAGGTCCAGCTGCTCGAGGATACGGTGGCTGCCTACGGCAAGGCGCTGACGCTCACGCGCAATCAATACAATGCCGGCATCGTCGCGCGCGGCGACGTCGCGCAGGCCGAGGCGCAGCTCAACTCGACGCAGGCGCAGGTGTACGACGCGAAGCTCGTTCGCGGTCAGCTCGAGCACGCGATCGCCGTGCTGATCGGGAAGCCTCCCGCGGAGCTTGCGATTCCTCCGAAGAGCCTCGCCGCGCGCTTTCCGGCGATCCCGCCCGAGCTACCGTCGGAATTGCTCGAGCGGCGTCCCGACGTCGCCGGCGCCGAGCGGCGCGTTGCGAGCGCGAACGCGCAGATCGGCGTCGCGGAAGCAGCTTACTTTCCGTCGCTCTCGCTCTCGGCGACAGGCGGCGTGCAGAGCTCGGCGATCGGCAACCTGATCTCGCTTCCCGCTCGCTATTGGGCGCTCGGCGCCTCGCTCGCGCAGACGATTTTCGACGCGGGCCTTCGCGACGCGCAGAAGGCGCAGGCGGTCGCGACGTTCGACCAGACCGTCGCGCAGTACCGCTCGACGGTGCTCAACGGCTTCCAGGAAGTCGAAGACAACCTGATCGCGCTCGCTTTGCTCGAGCAGGAATCGGTCGTGCAGGACGACGCGGTCAAGGCTTCGCGCGAGGCGGCGACGATCGCGGTGAACCAGTACAAGGCGGGCACGGCGAACTACCTTGCCGTCATCGTGCTGCAGGCCGCCGAATTGAACAATGAGCGCACCGCGCTCGGAATCCTCGGCCGCCGCCTGACCGCGAGCGTCGGTCTGATCAAGGCGCTGGGCGGCGGCTGGAGCGCTGAATCGCTCGCCGAAGCTTCCGCTACGAAATGACGGTGTAGGCGCTACGCGGTTTCCATTCGCGGGCGAGCCGCTGCGCCTCGGTGATCTGCTCGGGCGTCATTCTTGCCGCGATCGAATCGGCATTGCGCACGGCCTTGTCGCGAAACGCGGCTTCGTCGGGTGCGAAGTGCGCGGCGGCGAGCGTGTACCACTTGTACGCCTGGACGAGATCGCGCGGCACGCCCTTGCCGGCGGCGTACATGCTGCCGAGATTGTTCTGTGCGCTCGCGTCGCCGCGTTCGGCGGCCTTCGTGTACCAGGTCAGCGCCTCCGCGTAATCCTTCGTTGCTCCCTGCCCCGTCGCGTACATGTTGCCGACGTGATTCTGCGCAACCGCGTCGCCCTGTTGCGCCGCCTTCAGATACCACTTGAGCGCTGCCGTCGGGTCGATCTGCACGCCCCGGCCCGTCGCGTAAAGGCTGCCGATGTTGTACTGCGCGGCGGCGTCTCCGTTGTCAGCCGCCTGCCGATACCATTTGATCGCCTCGACGTAGTCGAGTGGGACACTGCGTCCGGTCGCGTACATGCTGCCGATGTTCGTCTGCGCTCCGGCGTCGCCCTGCTCCGCCGCCTTCCGGTACCAGTTGAGCGCGCCGTGGTAGTTCTGCGGCACGCCGTGTCCGTGCTCGTACATGAACCCGATGTTGTACTGCGCCTTCGCGTGGTTCTTCTCGGACGCCTTGCGGAACCATTTCATCGCTTCGGCGTAGTCCTGTGCGACGCCGCGGCCCTTCTCGTACATCACGCCGAGGTTGTACTCGGCGCGCGCGAAGCCCTGCTCTGCGGCCATCCGGTACCACTTGACGGCTTCGAAGTCGTCTTTCGCAACGCCGCGGCCCCGGTCGTACATCACTGCGATGTTGTGCTGCGCATGCGGGTCGCCCAGATCGGCAGCACGCTGGTACCATCTCATCGCCTCCGCGTAGTCCTGCGCGACGCCCCGGCCGCGGTCGTACATGCTACCGACGCTGCACAGCGCGCGCTTCTCGCCCGCATTGGCTGCGAGGCGATACCATTTCAACGCCTCGTTGAAATTCTGCGTGACGCCGCGACCTTTGTCATACATCGCACCCAGCGAAGCCTGCGCGCGCGCATCGCCTTCGTCGGCCATCTTTTGATACATCAGCGATTCGATCACGTAATCGGCGCGCATGTGCGCTCTTTTCGCTTCCGACCATTCCTTTCGGCTCATCGTTCGTTCCCCCGAACTCATCGCTTTCTCCCCCAGCCCCGAACATGCGGAGCCTGCTGCTATTTTGACACCGACTGCCGCGATGACCAATCGGTTCGTCTGCCGTGACGCGACGCTGATCGACGCGGAGCGCCGTCCAGAGCCGCCGCGCGGGATCTTCGCTGTGGTTTACACTTTGTCATGATCGACGGGCCGCCGGTCTCGCAACACGTGTCGATCGGCGCGCTCTTTCGAGGCTTCCTGATCGTCGGCGTGTCCGGTTTCGGCGGCGTCATGCCGTTCGCGCATCGCATGCTGGTCGAGCGCCGGCGCTGGCTCACCGAGCGCGAATTCACCGAAGCGCTTTCGCTGTCGCAGTTCCTGCCAGGTCCGAACATCGTCAACCTGTCGGTGATCGTCGGGCGCCGCTTTCAAGGTACCGCGGGGGCGATCGTCGCCACGGTCGGGCTGCTGCTGCTGCCGCTCGCGATCGTCATGATCCTGGCGACGGTATTCGCGCAGTTCGCGCACATCGACGCCGTGCGCGGCGCGTGCAACGGCGTTTCGGCGGCAGCGTCCGGATTGATCCTTTCGGTCGCGCTCAAGATGGCTCGTCCGATACGCCGCGTGCCGCGACAGCTCGCGATCGCAGCGATCACGTTCTCGGCGATCGCGCTGCTGCGGCTGCCGCTGCTCTGGGTTCTTGCGGTTCTCGCGCCGATCTCGATCGCGCTCGCATGGTGGAAGCGGTCGTGATCAATCCGCCGCTCGTCGAGCTCGCGCTGCAGTTCCTGATGCTGTCGCTGCTGTCGATCGGCGGCGCGAACGCGATCATTCCCGAGATGCACCTGCGCGCCGTCGACATCAACCACTGGATGACGGACGCCGACTTTTCGCAGATGTTCGCGCTGTCGCAGGCCGCTCCCGGACCCAACGTGCTGATCGTCAGCCTGATCGGATGGAAGGTCGCCGGCGTCGCGGGCGGCATCATCTCAATGTTCGCGATGTGCGGACCTTCGTTCATCCTGACCTATCAGGTCGCGCGGGCGTGGGACCGCTTTCGCGATGCGCCGTTGCGGATTGCGATCGAACGCGGGCTCGCTCCGGTCACCGTCGGCCTCATTCTCGCTTCCGGTTACGTGCTCACGCGGGCGACCGACCACAGCTGGCTCGCGTATGCGCTCACCATCGGGACGCTCGTCCTCGCGATGACTACGCGCGTGCATCCGCTCTGGGCGCTCGCCGTCGGCGCGGCGGTCGGCGCGGCCGGTCTCGTGTAGGGCAATGACTGCGCGGCGCGCCGGGCAGAGACCTCGGTTTCGATTTGCTTGCAGCTGTTTGCTACAGCTCGCCATTCCTGCAAGCTTTTCGCCCCGCACTGTCGCCTCGCGGCGACATTTGTAGGAGTCCACCTACTGTATCGCAGGAGGGCGGCATAGGACTGTAGGAAGGGCCCGATAGCGCCATCAGGCGCCTGCCTATCAAATTTGTCCGCGCGTCGGCGGACGATGCCGGCATGCGTAAACCCTCATGCGAATCAGGTCTGGCCCGCGCAACGATTGCGCTCGCGGCCCTCTCGTTGTTCGCGCTGTCGCCCGTACGCACGTACGCTACCGGCTCGACGCAGGACTTCGTGATCAGTCCCGCGCCCGGCGCTGCGCCGATACAGAAGTCGCAGGCCGTCTCGAAGTTCAAGTTCATGTTCGGCGGCCCTGCGCGCTGGCAAGGAACGCTGCACTGGCGATACAACCCGGCAAACGCGCCTGCGCAATTCAGCGACGCGAACGCCGTCGTCAATCAGCTCGTCGCGCAGTCGGCGAAATGGACGTCCATGTGCGGGATCCAGATCGCGTACGACGGCACGACGAGCGCGGTGCCGCGAACGCTCGCCGGTGGTCCCGACGGCGTGAGCGTCGTCGGCTGGGGCATTCCCGACATGGGCATCTCGGGCGCGACGTACGTCTGGTACCAGTCGTCGGGCAGCAACATGGCGCTCGTCGAATCCGACATGATTCTCGATCCGAGCTTCGTCACCAACCCGACGCAGTTCACGCAAACGGTGAGTCACGAATGGGGACATGCGATCGGTCTCGCGCACTCGAACCTGGAGGGCGCGCTCATGTCCGGTCCGCCCGACTCGCTGTACACGAGCGGCACGGCGCCGACCCCCGACGACGTCCACGGTTGCCGTTGCCTCTACGGTCCGGCGGCGGGGCAGACGGCGGGGAACGTGTGCTCGTTGCCGCAGTTGATCGACTTCGGCACGCTCGGCGTCGGAACGCCGTCGAGCGAGAGCCCGGTCACTGTTACCAACAGCGGAAATGGGCCGCTCACGATCTCCGGCATCCGTACGGACAGCGGCGAGTTCGCGATCGGCTCGAACAGCTGCCCGGCAGGCACGACGCTCGTCCCGGGAGCGAGCTGCACGTTCGGCGTCGTCGCGCGTCTTGCGAGCGCCGGCGAGCGCGGCGACCAGGTGACGATCGATACGTCGGAAGGTCCGTACCAGATTCCGCTCGACGCGACGGGCGTCGCCGCGCCGCAATCGTCGACGCTCAACTTCGAGGGCTCGTGGTGGAACGCGCCGGGCGGCTCGGAGTCCGGCTGGGGCTTGAACCTTGCGCACCAGGGCGACGTGATCTTTGCAAGCTGGTTCACCTATGACGCCACGGGCAAGGCGTGGTGGCTCACGATGACCGCGAACCGCACGGGCAACAACACGTTCTCGGGAACGCTCTACCAGACCCGCGGACCGGCGTTCAACTCGGTTCCGTTCAACCCGAGCGCCGTAACATACCAGGCGGTCGGATCGGGCACGCTCGCCTTCAGCGATGCGAACAACGCTACGTTCATCTACACCGTCAACGGCGTCTCGGGAACCAAGGCGATCACGCGCACGGTTTTCGGAAGCCTGCCGGTGTGCACGACGGCGACGCAAGCGATGCTCGCGACGGCGACCAACTATCAGGATATCTGGTGGGCGGCTGCGAGCGGCGAATCAGGATGGGGCGTCTACGTGACGCATCAGGGCAACACCATCTTCGCGACGTGGTTCAGCTACGATTTCGACGGCTCGCCACTGTGGCTGTCGGTCACCGCCACGCAGAACGCCGTCGGCGTCTACAGCGGAACGCTGTATCGAACGACGGGGCCGGCGTTCGGCACGCCGTTCGATCCGTCCAGGGTCACGTATGCGCCGGTCGGAAATGCGACGCTCACGTTCGGCGACGGCGACGACGCGACGTTCGCGTACAGCGTGACGCTCGGCGCGGTCACCGTCACGCAGGCGAAACACCTGTCGCGTCTGGTGTTCCAGGTTCCCGGCACCGTGTGCCGCTAGCGCGGGAAGCTCCGGGCTCTGCAACGCTCGCGGGCTTTCGGCGAGCCTCGAAATCAGGACCGTCGCGCGTAGAACGTCGCGTGCAGGCGGCTCGTCTTGGGGACGCCCGCGAGCAGGTACTCCATCTGGTCGGCGAGAATCCGCCGGTTGCGCAGGATGAAGTGCTCGTGGCGGTTGGGCACGTACGGAACATAGAGGAGCGGCATCCGTGCCTGCTCGGGTGAACGCCCGCCCTTGCGCGTGTTGCAGCTGCGGCACGCGGTCACCGTGTTCGTCCACGAGTCGGTGCCTCCGCGCGACAACGGCACGACGTGATCGCGCGACAGGTCGCGGACCATGAAGCGCCCTCCACAGTACGCGCAGACCTGACGGTCGCGCACGAAGAGCATCTGGTTGGTGAGACCCGGCGCATGGCGATGCGCGCCGGCGCCGCTGCCCTTGATGGCGAGAATCGAGCGCGTCGCGATGCGCGAGCGCACCCCGTTCTTCTGCCAGCCGCCGCGGAACTCGCGCACCTCGCGCCCGATCGACCACGCGACCATCTGCTTCGCGTGGTACGTGATCGCTTCCTCGAGCTCGACCCAGGCCTGCGGCAAACCGGCCATGTCGACCGCCAATACCAGTGGGTCCATGTCGCTGATTTCAGCGGTCCGGCCCCCGCCCCGACCGCCATTGCCTCCAGAGCAATACGTCAGAGCGAAGTATGCACGACTTCCGCCGGATTCGCCTCGGGCGGACCCGTCGGGCGGCGGGCTGCCGGCGTGGCCGCAACAGCCGCGTCAAACGGTCGTGCTCGTGGAGTCGACATTTGCCGATTGCCGCGGTAGCTTTGCTTTCGTGGCTTCCGACCTCCCGCTGCGCTCGCTTGCCGAGCTCGCCGATCTGCTCGTGCGCGGCGCGGTTCGATCGCGCGAGATCGTCGAGGCGTGCCTCGCCCGGATCGACGCGCTCGACGGTCGCCTTCATTCGTTCGTCGACGTCTATCGCGAAGAGGCGCTGGAGCTCGCCGATGCCGCCGATCGCGAACGCCGCGAGCGCGGCGCGCGCGGCCCGCTCGCCGGGCTACCGATCGCGATCAAGGACCTCGTCGACATCGAAGGCCGTCCGACGACCGCGGGCTCGAAGAGCTGGCGCGGACGCATCGCCGAGCGCACCGCGACGACCGCCGAGCGACTCGTCGCGGCCGGCATGATCCCGCTCGGCAAGACGCATATGGTCGAGTTCGCGTTCGGCGGGTGGGGACGCAACGAGCCGATGGGCGCGCCGTGGAACCCGTGGGACATGCATACGCATCGCGTCGCGGGCGGCTCGTCGAGCGGCTCGGCAGTCGCGGTGGCCGCCGGCCTTGCGCCCGCTGCGATCGGCTCCGACACCGGCGGATCGATTCGAATGCCGTCGGCGCTCTGCGGTCTCACCGGACTGAAGCCCACGTACGGACTCGTGAGTCTCGCGGGAACGGTGCCGCTCGCACCGACGCTCGACTCGGTCGGTCCGCTCGCGCACACCGTCGAGGATGTCGCTCGGCTTACCGCGGCGATCGCAGGTCCCGATCCGCGCGACCCGACGACACAGAGCGTCCCGAACGTGAATTTCACGGCAGCGCTCGGACGCACGTCCGACATCCGCGGGATGCGCATCACCGCGCTCGCGCCCGAGCACTTTCCGTCGTACACGTTGCCGGACGTCGTCCGCGCGTACGAGGACGCGATCGGCGTGCTGCGCCGTCTCGGCGCGACGATCGACAACGAACCGATGCCGCTCGACTTCGACGACGCAATGGTCAGGAACGGCCGCATCATCGCCGCCGAAGCGTACCGCTACCACCGCGAATACATCGAGGACGAGCGTCTCGAGATCGATCCGTGGGTGCGCAAGCGCGTTCTCGGCGGAAAGACAATCAGCGAAGCCGAATATCTGGAGGAGCTCGCCCACCGCCGCAAGACGATCGCGCTCTTCGCCGAATGGATGCGCGACCGCGATGCGTTGCTGACGCCCACGATTCCGATCACCGCGACGCCGCTCGCTGAAGTCGACGAGTCGACGACGCCGCTCGCGACGTGGACGCGCGCCGCCAATTATCTCGGCGCCTGCGCGCTCGCGCTTCCCGCCGGATTCTCGGCGGAACGGTTGCCGCTCGGCGTGCAATTGACGGGCGCGGCGTTCAGCGATGCGACGCTCGTGCGCCTCGGGCGCGCTTTTCAGCAGGCGACCGACTGGCATCGGCGGCGCCCCGAGTTGTAGGAGAATCGCCAGTCATGAACGACTCCGCGCACTCGAGGCGGGACGCCGGGACTGCCGCAGCGTGGGGCAGCGACGTCATCGCCGATCTGCTGCGCGCGCTCGAGTTTCCGTATATCGCGCTCACACCCGGAGCGAGCTTCCGCGGACTGCACGACAGCCTCGTGAATTACCTCGGCAACACGCGGCCGGAGCTCCTCCTGTGCGTCCACGAGGAGAGCGCGGTCTCACTCGCGCACGGTTATGCGCGCGTCACGGGGCAGCCGCTTCCGGTCGCGCTGCACGCGAATGTCGGCCTGATGCACGCGACGATGGCGATCTTCAACGCGTGGTGCGACCGGATCCCGATGCTGCTGCTGGGCGGCGTCGGCCCGATCGACGCGGTGAAGCGGCGGCCCTGGGTCGACTGGATCCACACGACGCGTGATCTTGGCGCACTCGTGCGCGGCTACACCAAGTGGGATGACCAGCCGGGGTCCATTGCGGCCGCGCTGGAAGCGATCGTGCGCGCCGACAGGATCGCGACGACGCTCCCGCAAGGGCCCGTCTACGTGTCGCTCGACGCGGCGCTGCAGGAGCAGGCGCTCGATGCTCAAGTCCCGCTCCCCGCGCTCGACCGCTATCGCGTCGCCGCGCCGGCCGCGCCGCCGGCGAAAGCCGTACACGAGATCGCCGCAATGCTCGAAGCGGCACAGAGACCGCTGCTGATGATCGGCCGCGTTTCGGCGGATCCCGCCGACTTCGCGCGGCGCGTTACGCTCGCCGAGCGCGTCGGCGCAGTCGTGCTCACCGACATCAAGACGGGCGCGAGCTTTCCGACGCAGCATCGGCTGCAGCCGTTCCCGCCGTCGCTCTATGTGACGGGAGACGCAAGCGCGCTCATTCGCGACGCCGATCTCATCGTGAGCCTCGACTGGATCGATCTCGGCGGCACGCTCGCGCAGGCCTGCGGCGGCGAGCTGCCGCGCGCGAGGATCGTTCAATGCTCGCTCGACCAGTACGTCCACAACGGCTGGAACATGGATTACCAGGCGCTGCCGCCGACCGACGTCGCAATCCTCGCCGCGCCGGATGCGCTGGTGGCGGCGCTCGTCGAAGCGCTCGAGCCCGCTGCTGGCGATCCCGTTTCACCGTGGTTCACGCGCGCCGGCGAGGACGCCGCGCGAAACGTCGAGTCGCGCGCCTCGGCGGAGACGACCGCGGCGACGCCTGCGACGCACATGCCGCTCGACGATCTCGCGCGCGTTGCAACGGCAACGCTCGCTCCGCATCGCCCGTCGTACATCCGTCTGCCGCTCGGTTGGCCGGGAAGATACTGTCGCTTCGAGCATCCGCTCGATTACATCGGCTTCGACGGGGGCGGGGGCATCGGCTCGGGTCCGGGGATGACGGTCGGCGCGGCGCTCGCGTTGCGCGACCTCGCTTCCGATCGCCTTCCAGTGGCGGTTCTCGGCGACGGCGCTTACCTGATGGGGGCGACGGCGCTCTGGACGGGCGTCCACTACCGGGTGCCGGTGCTGATCCTCGTCGCCAACAACGAATCGTTCTTCAACGACGAGCTCCACCAGGAGCGGATGGCGCGCCTGCGCAACCGGCCGGTCGAGAACCGCTGGATCGGACTGCGAATGAGCGAGCCCGCAATCGACCTGGCCGCGCTCGCCCGCGCGCAGGGCGCGATCGGCTACGGCCCGGTGCGTGAGCCGGATCAGCTCGCTGCCGTGCTGGATCAGGCGGTGAACGATGTGCGGGGCGGCGCGGTCGCAGTCGTTGACGCGCGCGTGGCTCCCGAGTATTCGCGGGCGGTCTCCGCTTCGCTGTTGCGCAGCGTCCCGTCTCGCCACTGACGAGCCATTCGATGGCGGATACTTCGGAGCAGTTGCGCGATTCGCGCCTCCCGCAACACCGCGGCCTCTACTACGGCGGCGCCTGGCATCGATCGCCGGCGGCGCGTGACACGCTCGTCTCGAGTCCGGCGACCGGCGCTTCGCTCGGGACCGCCGTCGACGCGACGAGCGAGGATATCGACCGCGCGGTCGCTGCGGCGCGCGCGGCGTTCGCGACGTGGCGCGACACGCCGGCGCAGGAGCGCGCGAGCGTGCTGCGCAAAGCGATTGCGATCCTGCGCGCGAACGCCGATGACCTTGCATGG
>DASSGI010000371.1:0-11564 GCA_035857655.1 Casimicrobiaceae bacterium
GGTGGTGGCCGAGAAGGGGCTCGCGCTGCCCTGAAAACTAGGGGCAGAGACGGCTTTTCGAATCCGCGGCGGCAGGCTCGCCGAAAGTCGTCTCCGACCCTATTTTTCGTCGCTCGAAAATTTGTCAACATTGTTGACAAATTTGCAAAATCGTCTCTGACCCTACTTTCCTTCGATCACGTCGGCGCCCTGCGGGGGCACGAACTTGAACGTGTCCGGATCGAGCGCCGGATTGCGCTCGAAGCGACTGAACGTGAGGATCGTCACGTTGCCGAACGTGTCGGTGAGCTCCATCGCTCGCGGCAGGTTGTCGCTCAAGCCGACCTTCACGCGTGCGAATCCGGTGTCCGGCGAACGCGGCTTCGCATCGACGTAGTCGAGGCCGTTGTTGCGGCCCGCGTCGGTGAGATCGAAGTTCTTCTCGAGCGTCGAATCGCCGGCGAGCAGCGCCGCCGGCGTCGATCCCAACGCGACGTCGAGCTTGCGCACGATCACCTGGTTCAGGTCCTTGTCGTAGACCCAGAGCTTCTCGCCATCGCCGACGATCAGCTGCTCGAAGGGCTTCTCGTAGGCCCAGCGGAACTTGCCGGGCCGCTGGAATGCGAACGTGCCGGTCGATTCGCGCTGCTGGCCCTGCTGCGCCTTGCCGATGACGACCTGGCGGAACGCGACCTTGCCGCTCTTCGTCGTCGTGTGGAACGCCCTGAGCTGCCCGATCGCATCGGCGCGAGCCGCACTCGCAGCGGCGAGCGCGAGAGTCGCCAATGCCGCGACTACAAACGCTCTCACTACGCGCCGCCCGCCTTCCCCGCGGGCACCAGCACGTCGCGATTGCCGTTCGTCTGCATCGGCGAGACGAGCCCCGCACGCTCCATCTGCTCGATGAGCCGCGCGGCGCGGTTGTAGCCGATCCGCAGATGGCGCTGGACGAGCGAGATCGACGGCCGGCGCGTCTGCAGCACGAGCGCCACCGCCTGGTCGTACATCGGATCGGATTCGGCGTCGACGCCCTCGATCACGACCGTTTCGTCGCCGTTGCCGCTCACCGGCGCGTCGAGAATGCCGTCCATGTACTGCGGTCCGCCCTGCGCCTTCAAGTGCTCGACGACCTTGTGCACTTCGGCGTCCGAGACGAACGCGCCGTGGACGCGCAGCGGATAGCCGACGCCGGGCGGCTGGTAGAGCATGTCGCCCTGCCCCAGCAGCGTTTCCGCGCCCATGTGATCGAGGATCGTCCTCGAGTCGACCTTGCTCGCGACCTGGAACGCGATCCGCGACGGAATGTTCGCCTTGATGAGCCCGGTGATCACGTCGACCGACGGCCGTTGGGTCGCGAGGATCAGGTGGATGCCGGCGGCGCGCGCCTTCTGTGCGATCCGCGCGATCAGCTCCTCGATCTTCTTGCCCGTGACCATCATCAGGTCGGCGAGCTCGTCGATCACGACGACGATGAGCGGCATCTCCTCGAGCGGCTCCGGCGTTTCGGGCGTCAGCGTGAACGGATTGCCGAGCGGCTTGCCCGATTTCTTTCCCTCGCCGACCTTCGCGTTGTAGCCGGCGAGATTGCGCACGCCGAGCGCCGACATCAGCCGGTAGCGCCGTTCCATTTCGGCGACACACCAATTGAGCGCATTGCCCGCGAGCTTCATGTCGGTGACCACAGGTGCGAGCAGGTGCGGAATGCCTTCGTACACCGAGAGCTCGAGCATCTTCGGATCGATGAAGATCAGGCGCACCTGCTTCGGCTCGGCCTTGTAGAGAAGCGACAGCACCATCGCGTTGACGGCAACCGACTTGCCCGAGCCCGTCGTGCCGGCGACCAGCAGGTGCGGCATCCGCGCGAGATCGGCGATCACGGGCTTCCCTGCGATGTCCTTGCCGAGGGCAAGCGTGAGCGGGCTCGCGTTGTCGTTATAGGTCGTCGACGACAGGATCTCGACCAACTTGACGATCTGGCGTTTCGGGTTCGGGAGCTCGAGCCCCATGTACGACTTGCCGGGGATCGTCTCGACGACGCGGATCGAAACAACCGAAAGCGCGCGCGCGAGGTCCTTCATCAGGTTGACGATCTGCGCGCCTTTGACGCCGACCGCCGGCTCGATCTCGTAGCGCGTGATCACCGGGCCGGGGTACGCGGCGAGCACCTTGACCGCGACACCGAAGTCGGCGAGCTTGCGCTCGATCAGTCGCGACGTGAACTCGAGCGTCTCCGCGTTCACCGCTTCCTGCGCTGCCGGCGCGTCGTCGAGAAGCGCGAGCGGCGGCAGCGGAGAATCCGGCATGTCGACGAACAGCGGCCGCTGCTTTTCCTTGACCGCGCGCTCGGACTTCGGCACTTCGATCGTCTGCGGCACGACGACGACCGGCTCGCGCTCGACGATGTCGTGCTTGGCGAGGACGAACGCGTCGCGCTCGGCCGTTGCCTGCGCGCCGATCTCGCGGTCCTTGCGCTCCTCGGCGCGGCGCTTGAACCGCGCGACGAGTCCCTCGAGGGCGGCGCCGACTTGCTCCATCACCTTGAGCCACGAGATGCCGAAGAACAGCGACGAGCCTGCGGCGAAGAGCGCAAGCAGAAACAGCGTCGCGCCGTTGAAGCCGAGCAGCTTCGAGAGCCCGCGGCCGAGCGAATCGCCGAGCGCGCCGCCCGGTGCGAGCGGAAGCGATGCGGAAAGCGTGTAGAAGCGCAGCGCTTCGAGCGCCGAGCTCGCGGTGATCGTCAGTGCGAATCCCAGGAGGCCGAGTGAAAGGGGATGATCGGTTGCAAGCTCGGGATTCGAAATCCGTCGGAATCCCGCAACGACGAGAACGACGCCACCCACGACCCACCACCACGCGGAGAGCCCGAAGAGATAGAGCAGCAGATCGGCAAGCCATGCTCCGGCGACGCCGCCCTTGTTCGCGATCGGTGCGCCGCTTCCGGAATACGACCAACCCGGATCACCGCGCGAGTACGTTGCGAGGATCAGCGCGAGCCAGAGGAACGCGGCGACGATCAACAGCCACCGCGACTCGCGAACGAGGCGGGCAAAACGCGGCGACAGAGGGGGCGGCGCGGCGACCGCCGCGGAGCGACGGCGACCGGGCATTTCTTTTCTATTGAAAAACATGCACTTGCCGCATCGACTTCACGCGACAAATTATACACCTCGCGGCGGGCGCCGCGAGTCCAGTCGTGGCCGGCGTTCGGTGACTTGCGCAGCCGTGTTGCGTCGCCACATCAAGTAAACTTGACCGCCCTGCGAAGCGAGAAACGCATGTCCACACGTCACGCCCGCCTGCTTATTCTGGGTTCCGGTCCCGCCGGCTATACCGCCGCAGTATACGCGGCGCGCGCGAACCTCAAACCCGTGCTGATCACCGGTCTGGCGCAAGGCGGACAGCTGATGACGACCACCGACGTCGACAACTGGCCCGCCGATGCGCACGGCGTCCAGGGACCCGATCTGATGACGCGGTTCCAGCAACACGCCGAGCGCTTCGACACGGAGCTGATCTTCGACCACATCCACACTACGAAGCTCGAATCGAAGCCGCTGCGACTGTTCGGCGACAACGGCGAATACACGTGCGATGCGCTGATCATCGCCACGGGCGCGTCTGCGCGCTACCTCGGCCTTCCGTCCGAGGAAACGTTCATGGGCAAGGGCGTTTCGGCGTGCGCGACCTGCGATGGATTCTTCTACAAGGGGCAGGACGTGATGGTCGTCGGCGGCGGCAACACCGCGGTCGAAGAAGCGCTCTATCTATCGAACATCGCGAGCTCCGTGATCGTCGTCCATCGCCGTGACAAGTTCCGCGCCGAGGCTATCCTGGTCGACAGGCTGATGTCGAAGACGCACAAGGACGGCAACATCAAAGTGCGCTGGAACCGCACGCTCGACGAGGTGCTCGGCGACAAGAGCGGCGTGACCGGCGCCCGAATCAAGGACGTCAAAACCGGGCACACCGAAGATCTCGCATTGACCGGCGTCTTCATCGCGATCGGGCACACGCCGAACACCGGGATCTTCGAGGGCCAGCTCGACATGAGGGGCGGCTACATCCAGGTCAAGGGCGGCGCCGGAGGGGACGCGACGGCGACGAGCATTCCCGGGGTCTTCGCCGCCGGCGACGTCGCCGATCACGTCTACCGCCAGGCGGTCACGTCGGCGGGCACGGGCTGCATGGCCGCGCTCGACGCCGAAGCCTATCTCGAATCGCACGGCTGATCGCGGTACCCTCTCATCGTGGAGGAGCGATGGCCAAGCTCGAGGACCTCAAGAAGCTCGTCGACGCGGCGCGCGCGCGTGCGCCGGACCGCCACGTCGAGCGATCGGCGAAGCCGCTACCGGCGCTGAAGTCGACTCAGCGTGTCCTCGCCCGGACACGACATGCTGACGGCGACATCGATCTCGCGCAAGCGTTTGCCGATGTCGAGCGGCTGCAGCCCCGCTCCCGCGTCTCAAACGCACGACCGCGCCCGAAACCGATTCCGGCGCAGCGGATCGCCGACGACGCCGATGCACTCAGCGCTTCCAAGTATGGCGCCGAGCCCACGCCGAACACGTGGGAGATCGGGCAGGAGCTCGAGGCCGGACAAACGTTCGTGCGCCGCGGCCTCGGCACCGACATCTTGCGAAAGATGCGCCGCGGCGAATGGTCGGTGCAAAGCGTGATCGACCTCCATGGCCACACGATCGACGAAGCGCATGACGCGCTCTCCGATTTTCTCGACGATGCGCGCGCGCACGGCTATCGCTGCGTCCGCGTGATTCACGGAAAAGGGTTGACATCGCCCAATCGCGAGCCCGTGCTCAAGGGCAAGGTTCGCGCGTGGCTCGCGCGCTGGGACGAAGTGCTCGCGTACTGCGAGGCGCCGCAAAACGGCGGCGGGAGCGGCGCGGTATTGGTGTTGTTGCGTGGGCGCCAGTTGCGACCGCGATAGCTGCGAGTCGTTGCCTCCGCACACGCGAGGGCATATCGCAAATTCCTGAGGGGGAGAATCGATGCAGTATCGTCATTTGCCGAAGGTCGCGTTGGCCGTGCTTGCCATGCCCGTTATCGCGTGGGCCGGATCCAAGGAAGACGTCGCAGCAGCGACGCAGGCGTGGGTCGATGGGATGAACGCCCACAACAAGGAGCGCGTCGTCGCGCTCTATGACAAGGAGGCGGTTCTGTGGGGAACGCGATCGCCGACCCTTCGCGACAACCCCGGCACGGTGAGCGAATACTTCAAGATCCTGGATACCGTGCCGCCGTCGTACAAGGTCGTCGTCAACGAGCAGCGGATACGTGTCTACGGCGACGTCGCGATCAACTCGGGGAGCTACACGTTTTCCGAGGTCCGAGACGACAAGCCAGTGATTCGCCCAGCGCGGTTCAGTTTCGTCTTCGTCAATCGTAACGGCCGCTGGATGATCGTCGATCATCATTCGTCGGCGGTCCCGGCGCCGTAGTACGCGTTCGATGAGTGTTCGCGCCAAAGTCGTCATCGCCTTCATCATCGGCGTCGCGACGATTCCGCTCCTGATTGCGGCCGCCGCCTGGCTCGGACGCTTTCCAGTCGCGGCCACCGATGCTCCACCGCGGTGGGAGAGACGACTCGCCGGACGAGCGCTCGATACGTCGCTGAGCCGAAGCGCAAAGGGCCTGGCGGCGCCGATCACCGAAGATGACCCGACGCTGCTCGCGGGTCTGAAGGTCGCCCTCTTTCTTGGGCGCCTCAAGGCGCTGCCGCCGTCCGTCGATGCAGCGTGGCGGAAGCCGGCGAAATAATTGGATCTGCTGTTGCCTCTCCCCGCTCGCCTGTACGCTTCTGCTCGCACGAGCGTGTTAGCGAGCGGTCGCCGCTAGCTTCCGCGCTCCGAATCGACGCCCACCTCCCGGCAGCGAATCAGATTCATCGCCGTCATGCTCATCACGATCTCGCCATGCTGATTGATTGCCTCGATCGACGTGCGCACGAGTCCGCGATCGGGCTTGGAGCGCGAGCGGTTCGCCTCGACGACCATGGCACGCACATGCAGCGAATCGCCCGGCCGCACAGGCTTCTGCCAGCGCAGTTCGTCGATTCCCGGTGATGCGAGCGCTGCGCTCGCCGTGAGATAGTTGTCGACGAGCTCGCGCATCATGACGCAGACGGTGTGCCAACCGCTCGAAATCAGGCCGCCGAACGGACCTGCGGCTGCGGCGCGCGGATCGACATGAATCGCCTGCGGGTCATAGCGTTTCGCGAATTCGATGATTGCCGCCTCGGTCATCGCGATGGGACCGAGCGTCTCGGTCATTCCGGGAACGTAGTCTTCGAAATGCCGTTCGGCGGACGGCACCGCGGGCGGAGCATTCGCCATCGTTGACCGGACTACATCACGCGATGCGTGAGTGCCGGAAGCTCGGATCGAACCTTCGCGATTCTCTCCGGATCGACATCGCCCGCGACAATCCCCGGGCCCTCCTCCAGCTCCGCGACGAGCACGCCCCACGGATCGATGAGCAGCGAGTGACCGTACGTTCGACGTCCGCCTGGATGGACGCCGCCCTGAGCCGCCGCGAGCACGTAGCATTGATTCTCGACGGCGCGGGTGCGCAGCAGCAGATGCCAGTGCGCGGCGCCGGTCGTCGCGGTGAATGCCGAGGGAACGATGACCAGAGCGAGCTCGGCCATCCGGCGGTAGAGCTCCGGGAAGCGCAGGTCGTAGCAAACGGACAAGCCCGCGCGCCCACACGGCAGATCGACGGTGACGATTTCGGTGCCCGGTTCGATCGTCCGCCCTTCGTCGTAGCGCTCTTCGCCGCGCGAGAACGCGAAGAGATGGATCTTGTCGTAGCGCGCGACGCGCTGTCCGTCGGGACCGTAGACGACAGATGCGCTGCGAACGCGGCCAGGATCGCTCGTCGCAACCGGCACGGTGCCGCCGACGAGCCAGATCGCGTGCTTCTTCGCGAGCCGCGCGAGGAACGCCTGCTGCGGTCCCTCGCCGTCCTTCTCCCGCACCGCGAGCTTGTCGGTCGCGCGCGCACCGAAGATGCCGAAGTATTCCGGCAGGACGACGAGCTGTGCACCTTCGTCGGCCGCCCGCACGATCAGCGGTTCGGCCTGCTCGAGGTTGGCGCCAACGTCGCCCCCCGAGACCATCTGCACGGCTGCGACCTGCATCGCCTTCGTGGCGTTCGTCATCGCGTGATGCCTATCGTCGCATCGCCGGCCGGCACATGCGGCGCTGCGCTCGCAGTCGCGGAGGCGTTGCGCACGACGATCGGATCGGACCAGCTGCCTGTGACCACATATTCGTAGCTGAAGATCTTTTCGATCGGGTCCTTCATCATCGTCTGCGCGAGGAGCGAGCCCGCGCCGACGGCGGCTCCCACGATCGGATTGGCGAGGAACAGCAGCGCCGCGCCTGCCGACACGCTCGACGAGAGCGCGGGCTGTACCTTGACCGACAGGCGCTGCGTCTCCTTCGCGAGATCGGTTTCGCCGGCGATGTCGATCTTCGCCGCGGGACCGGCGAGCTTCAGGTTGTTCGTACTCATCACGCCGTTCGTGATCCGCACGTTGCCGTTGATCTCGTCGAATGTGAAGCCCTCGCTGAAGACATCGCGAAAGTCGAGCGAAACGCGACGCGGCAGCGCCTGCAGCGACAGCACGCTCAGCAGCTTGCCTCCGGCACCGGGGTCGATGCGCGTGAACCGGCCCGGACCGCACCCGATGTGGAACGCTCCCGACAGCGACGGAAAATCGAACTCGTGCGGCGCGCCCGCCCACGCGAGCTGACCGTCGAGCTTCGTCGGCGCCCCCTGCAGCATGTCCGGATAGCCGAAGGTCGCGAGGAAGCCGCCCGCATCCTTCGCGTCGAGGATGATGTCGAGCTTCGTCTGCTGCGCGCGCCCCAGCGGACGCCACGCGCCCTCAGCTTCGAGTCGACCGCTGTCGTTGGCGAGAACCAGCCGGTCGATCCGCCATTCGCTGCCGCGCGGCCGCGCGATCAGCTCGAGCTTCCCGAGGTCGCGCTCTTTCGACAGCAGCGAGTCGGCCGCGACATCGATCTCGGGCCACGGATTGCCGGCGGCGGGATCGGCTTTCGGATCCGTCGCGTCCTCACGGACGTCGGCGGTTCGCCACGTCGACGGCGCCGAACGACCCGGAATCGCAAGGCGCGAAAGCCGCGCGACAAGCCGGCCGTTCGGCATCCCTGCGTCCGCGGCAGACCAGTCCGCCGTGCCGGCGATCTCGCGCCCCGTGAGCACGAAGTTCCAGCGCGACGGCGCCCCGCGCATCGTGAGCTTGAGGTCGGCGAACTTCACGCCGAGCGCATCGAACTGACCGACGTCGAGATCGGCGCCGGCGAGTGCGGGCACCGTGCGCTCGGACGTGGGCGCGGAACCGGTGCGCCTCAACACCGTCACCCAGTCGTCGACATTGAGCGCCGGCAGCTCTGCGCGCACCCAGAGCCCGGGACGCTCGGCACGATCCGCATCGGGACGCTCGATCGCCTTGCCGAGCGATAGAAGCGCGCGATCGATCGTGGGCGTCTTGCCATCGGTCTTCCGATACGCCGCGAGCTGCGCGATTCCCCCGTAGGACGCGCTGATGAAGTCCGTTCCCGGTTGCCCGGCGTCGTCGCGTCGCTCGATGCGCAGCGGCATCGCATCGCCGGCGGCTTTGCCGAGCGGCGCGGGCAGATCGACGCTCGCCCCCTTCATCGAGCTCTGCACGACCCACGACGACGCACCGCCCTGGCGCAAATTGGCCACGAGCGCCCAATCGGTGCCGCCGGACACCTTGTCGAGAAACTCGCTCGGTTGCTCGCGGCGCAGCGCGGCGACGGTCATCGTTCCGCCGCCCGATACCTTTGCGCCGTGGCCCTCGATGCTCGAAATGTCGAGCTTCGCGGGGCCCCCGAGCGTTTCCATCGTGAGCTCGCGCGCACGCACGTCGTTTTCGGTGAACGCGATCCTGCCGTTGATGCGCGTAAGCATTGGAAGTGCGCCGATTCGAAGCTGCGCGTCGGCCAAGGTCAACTCCCCTGCTACCTTGCTCTCCTTGATTTCGCGCAGCGGAAGATCCAGTCTGAGCCCGAGCCTTCCGTTGCCGTCCGCATCGCCCGCCTTTCCTGGGAGCGGGAGCCAGCCGCCGACAGGGCTGTCATTGACGTACCGGACGAATCCGGCCGCCGGCCCCGCAGCCTCCCCCGTGATCGTGAGCAGCGGATGATCGGCGACGATGTCGGCGATTTCGGCGCGCGCCTTCGCGATGTCGACTCCGAATACGCGACCGCGTGTCCCGTCGATGCGCATCCGCGTTCCTTCGAAGCGAAGATCCGCATCGATCGCTTCGATCGCGGGCCAGCCGTCGGCGTAAGCGAGCGTCACGCCCTTCGCTTTCGCGGTTACGAGAAACTGGCCGCCGTTGCCGTTCGCGAACGGAAATTGCGTGAGATTGCCGGCGAGCTTCAGACGCGCGTCGGCAGCGGTTCCCGCGACAAGAGAAGTTCTGAGCCAACGCCGCGTCGCGTCGTCGATCACGCGCGGCAGGTAAACGTAGACATGTCGACCGTCGACGCGCGACACCTGCGCCGTGATGTCGATCTCGCCGGGTCCGTGCGCCGTCGTTCGATAGGTCCCGGTGGCACTGCCTGTTGCGTCGGGATTCGCGAAATCGAATTGGTCGATGCGAACCGCCGTCCTGCCTTCGCGGCGCTCCCATTTGGCGGCGCTCGTGAGAGTCGAAAAGGCGATCGGCGTCTCGAACACCTTCGGGAGCGAAAGCACTGCGCCGTTTCCCGTGACGCGAATCTCGCCGCGATCGTGTGCGACGTTGAAGCGGCCCGATATTCCGGTGACACCAGGCAGCTCATCCTGCGCGGTGACGCCGAGGTTCGTGAACTCGCCGGTTGCCGCGAACGTGGTCGGATCGTCGGCCGTTCCTTCCCAGCGCAGCCGCCCATCGACGAGCGTCCCGCGCGGCGCGAACCGGGCGAGATCGGCGCGCACGCGGCTTGCGAGCGGAAGATGAGCCGCGACCGCGACGAGCGGCTCGAGCTGCAGGTGATCGAACTCCATCTGGCCCGCAGGACGGGCCGGATCGTCGCGCAGCGTCAGCTTGAAGTTCGTCGCGTCGAGCCGATCGCCGCGATCCGTCGTGAACGCAAGCCCTTGCGTAAAGAGCTCGCGACCCGAGGACGTTGCGCGCCAGCCGGCGCGCCCCGACAGATGATCGAGGTCGAGCTGCGGGAGGCCTTCGCCCAGCGTGGCGTTGACGTCGCGCAATTCGAGATCGGCCACCACTTCGCGCGGGCTCCCGTTGGCGAACCGGAACCAGACCCGCATCGCGCCCTTGCCGCTCGAGATCTGCTCGGGGAGCGGCAGCCATTCGCGCCACGCGGCGACATCGGCGTAGTCGAGGCGAACGAACATCCGCCCCTCGCCGCGCTGCCAGTCGCTGAGCGAGACGTCTCCCAGGTCGCCGCGGACGTCGATCGGCGCAGCGAGCTCCGCCGGCGGCGTTCCGCGCAGCCCGAAGCGATTGCGGCCGAAGATGTTTTCCATCTTGAACTGCACGCGATCGAGGACGAGCTGCGGAGCGTTGCGCTGGTCGTCGTCCCACGTTATCAGCGCATCGCGGACGACGATCTCGCGCTGCTGCAGAATCCAGTCGGCAAGCGCCGACCCGCCTTCGGTTTGCGTCGGATCGAATTCCATCCCCGCGACCTGCAGGTGACCCGCGCGACTGCGGCGGATCGCAAGCCGCGGCCGTTCGATGATGAGCTCCTTCAAGCGCAGCTCGAGGAGCGGTACCGACGTCCACGAAACGATGAGCGCAACCTCGGGGAGCTCGACGAGCGGCAGCGCCATCGAGCCGGAGCGCTCGAGCACGCGGAACCCCTGAATCAGGAGCCGCGGGTTCCAGCCGTCCCAATCGGTCGTGAGCGAGGCGATTTCGACCGGGTGCTTCAGCTCGCGGGAAAGCGCGGCGGCGACACTGTCGCGATAGGACTCGACTTGCGGCAGAACGATGAAGCGGAGCGCGAGAAGCGTCAGCGCGAATAACCCGAATCCGACGACCACGACGGTCCGGACAATGCGGGCCAGCGCAAGACAGAACGCGCCGGGGACGCGGAGGAACTCGCGCACGGAAGGCATAATTGGATGGTCATCGATTGTACCCTTGCCCGCCCCGCGCCGCCCCATGCTGAAGGCTCCCGATCTCGCGTCCGCCCTCGCCTACAGCCGATACGCAACGGGCATGGTCGACGCCAGGCCCGACGAGCACGCGCGACTCGGGGCGACGATCGATGCGCCCTTCCCCTGGGATTCCGCCGTCGCGACGATCGACGCCTGCGTCGATCGCGGCGAGGCCGAGGCGCTGGCCTCTGCGCTGCGCACGCTGCGCCTGCGTGTGTTTCTGCACACGCTCGCCCGCGATCTCACGGGGCGAGCGCAGCTTCCTGAAGTTTGCCTTACGACGACCGCGCTCGCGGAGACCGCGTTGCGCGCAGCGCTCGTGCTCCACCACCGCGCGCTCGCCGCCACGCACGGCGAGCCGCGGGACGCCGACGGCAATCCGCAAGAGCTGGTCATTGTCG
>DASSGI010000372.1:0-2288 GCA_035857655.1 Casimicrobiaceae bacterium
AAATTGCCGAAGCTCGGCGGCGCGCGGGAACGCGACGCGTCGCATGACTTTGACCCCCCGACGACGCAGGTGCGCGCGTCTGCAGACGCGGCCACCTACGATCCGCTCGCCGCACCGTCGCTCGTCGAGCAGATGCGCGCCGCGATCGCGGAGACGAAGATGCCGAAGAAGGTGCCGGTGATCGGTCACCTTCCGATCGTCCGTCAGTTCCAGATCCTCGGCGTGCTGCTCGTCGCGTTCGTCGTTCTCGCGGTGCTCGTCATGCTGCTCGACGCGAAGACCGCGTCGCAGGCGACCGCTTCGACGGCGACGGCGATCGAGATGCAGATGCTCTCGCAACGGCTCGCGCGCGGGACGACGCTCGCCTCGCAAGGGCAGGCGGCAGCGTTCAGCGCGATCAAGGACAGCCGCGACCGCTTCAAGATGAATCTCGACGCGTTGCAGCGCGGCGGGACGATCAAGGGCGTCGCCGTCGACGTTTCCGACGACGAGTCTGCAAGCGGAATTCTGAAGGACATCAAGGCGCGGTGGGATCGGGTCGACGCGAACACCGAGCGTCTGCTCGACAACCGGCAGAACCTCACCGACCTCGCGAAGGGCAATGCGGCAATCGCGCAGGGCGTCGGGCGCATCGTCGAGCTCGCGCAGATCGCAGGAGGCGATGCCGCGAACCAGCTCGCGGGCCTTTCGCAGCGGATCGCCAAGAATGCCGCGGCGATCGTCGCGTCCGCCGAAGTCGATCCGGAGCTCTCGTCGATGCTCGCGAAGGACGCGACGTCGTTCCGCGACGTTCAGGGCGCAATGGCGAGGCCCGGCGCGAGTCGCGGCGACGGCGCGACGCTCGCCGAGCTCGCAAGGCGCGCCGGCGCGTTCGACGCCGGCGTGTCCGCGGTCACGCTGAACATGGGACGGCTCGTTTCGGCGAAGCAGGTGGCGCGCAGCGTCAACAACGACGCCGAGGCGCTGCTCGCCGACACGACGAGGCTAGCCGACGTCTACGAAGGCAGCGGCAGGTCGCGCGTGCCGCTGTGGTTCGCGATCATCTTCGCGCTGCTCGCTCTCGGCACGCTGCTTCTGCTGGGCAAGGTCTTCCTCGACGACGCGCGGGTGCGCGCGTTCGAGAGCGAGGACGAGAACAAGCGCAACCAGGAAGCGATCCTGCGGCTCCTGAACGAGATGGGCAACCTCGCCGACGGGGACCTCACCGTCCAGGCGTCGGTGACCGAGGACGTGACCGGTGCGATCGCCGATTCGATCAATTTCACGATCGAGGAGTTGCGCACGCTCGTGAAGGGGATCAACTCGGCGACGGACCAGGTGACGAAGGCAACGCAGGAAGCGCAGGCGATCTCGAATCGCCTGTTCGAAGCCTCGCAGCGGCAGAATCGCGAGATCCACGACGCTTCCGCGTCGGTGCTCACGATGGCACATTCGATCAACGAGGTGTCGCAATCCGCGGCGCAATCGGCGAAAGTCGCGCACCAGTCGCTCGCCGCCGCCGAAAAGGGCGCGCAATCGGTGCAGAACCAGATCTCCGGCATGAACGAGATCCGCGCGCAGATCCAGGACACGTCGAAGCGGATCAAGCGCCTCGGCGAGTCCTCGCTCGAAATCGGCGAGATCGTCGAGTTGATCTCCGACCTGACCGAGCAGACCAACATCCTCGCGTTGAACGCCGCGATCCAGGCGGCATCCGCCGGAGAGGCGGGCCGAGGCTTCACCGTGGTCGCCGAGGAAGTGCAGCGTCTCGCCGAGCGCTCGGGGGAAGCGACGAAGCAGATCGAGGCGATCGTCAAGACGATTCAGGCCGACACGCAGGACGCGGTGGCGGCGATGGAAAAATCGACGGTCGGCGTTGTCGAAGGCACGAAGCTCTCCGACACCGCCGGCGGAGCGCTCGAGGAAATCCGCCGCGTCTCGCGCGAGCTTGCCGAGCTCATCGGCAGCATTTCGACGCAGACGCAGAAGCAGTCGGCGTCGGTCACCGACGTCACCCACGGAATGCAGGGGATCCTGCAGATTACCGAGGAGACGACCGAGGGCACGAAGCAGACGAACGTGTCGATCGGACAGCTCACCAAGCTCGCCGCGGAACTGCGCAGCTCGGTCGCGGGATTCAAGGTCTGACGATGCTTGCCGAGACGTCGATCATGGGCGAAGCGCCTCGGGCTGCTCCGGCGTTCGACGTCGGGCCGCTCTCGTGGGTGCACGCCGAGATCGGCCAGTCGCTCGCGCGCGGGCTCGAGTCGCTCGCCGCTTACAGGGACGCACCAAACGACCCGGGCCCG
>DASSGI010000373.1:0-2385 GCA_035857655.1 Casimicrobiaceae bacterium
CGAGACGCGGTAGGGAGGGGACGCGCCGCATCCATCGCACATACCGATCGACGTCATGGTGACGCGAGCTTCATCAGCGCCGCCGCATACTCCGGCGCCGTCGGCTCGTGCATGAAATAGACGTCGATCTCGCGCCACGACGTCGCTTCGAGGCGCTTCGCCCACGCGCGGAGATCGTCGTCCGTATAGTTTTCGAGGCGCAGACGCACGTATCCCCACGGTGCCGTCTCGACGAGCGGCGGCGGCGCGTTGTCTTCACGCTCCGACAGGCAGAGCGCGGCGCCCGCAGCTTTCAATGCCTCGTAAACGTCGTCGTCGAACCAGGTCTCGTTGCGGAATTCGAACGATGCTCCATGATCCTTCGGCAGCATTTGCAGAAACGCGGCAAGGCGCGGCAGGTCCTTGCGGAAGTTCGGCGGCAGCTGAAAGAGAACGGGCCCGCGCTTCGTACCGAGCGCCGCAAGGTTCTCGTACAACCACCCGAGCGGCTCGCCAACCGTTTCGGTCTTGAGGCGCGCGATATGCGTGATGCGACGCGACGCCTTGATCGCGAATCGGAAGCCGGGTGGCGTCGCTGCCGCCCACGCCTCGAGCACGGACGTCTTCGGCGTTCGATAGAACGTATTGTTGATCTCGACGGTGGGCAGCCGCCCGGCGTACCACGAGAGCATCTCGTCGGGCTTGATCTTCTCCGGATAGAAGTTGCTCATCCATTCCTTGTACGAGTAGCCGCTCGCGCCCGCCAGAATTCTCGACGCCGTCATGTCTGTCGTCCGCTTTCGACCAGTCTCCGCGCGCACATACTACTCCGCCGACAGCGAGCGCGAGCAGCGCGAACGCTCGCGATTGGGATTAGACTAGCCGGCAGCGAGCGCGAGGTGCGCGATGACCGACAAGCTGATCGTCAGCAATCAGGGCGCGCTGCGGCAAAAGTACGGCCGCGCCGGGGTTTCGAGGATCCGGACTGCGCTCGATCGAATGATCGCCGCGGACCGCAGGCGCGGCCTCAAGACCCGTGTTCTGTATCTCGACGATGCCGGCGCGATGCGCGCGCGCCATGCGCCGGTCGTCACCGATCCCGTCGACTATGCGGCAACGAAGGCAGCGGTCGACGCGGTGTTTCGCGCGGAAAGCCCCGACTACCTGATGCTGCTCGGTGCGCCCGACGTCGTCGCGCATCAGCCGCTCGAGAATCCGCTTTTCGATCCGCCCGACGAACCGGATCGCTACGCGTGGAGCGATCTGCCGTACGCTTGCGCGCGTCCCTATTCGCACGACATCGCATCGTTCACCGGGCCCACGCGCGTCGTCGGCCGCCTGCCGGATCTGACGGGGGCGACGGATGCTGCGCAGGCGGCGCATCTCGTGTCGCTGCTCGCATCGGCCGCCGGCTACAAGGCCCGCGACGCCGAGGACTACGCGCCGTATTTCGCGCTCTCCGCATTCACCTGGGCGGTCTGCAGCGGACGCAACCTGTTCGAGATCTTCGGCAATCGCAACGGCCTTCGCACCGCGCCGCCAAGCGGGCCGCGCTTCGGCGCTTCGGCGCTCGCGCCGCTCGCGCATTTCATCAACAGCCACGGTGACGAAGGCGCGGACTACGTCCAGGGACAAAAAGGTCGCGCCTATCCGGTTTCGCTGTCCACGCGGACGATCGACGGCCGGATCACGGCGGGGACTGTCGCGGGCGTCGAATGCTGCTATGGTGCGCAGCTCTACGCGGCCGACCTAATCGGCATCGATATCCCGATCTGCCAGAGCTATCTCGCGCAGGGCGCGTACGGATACTTCGGCAGCACGACGATCGCGTACGGCGAGTCGCGGACGATGTCGGCGGCCGACCTGCTCGTTCAGTACTTCCTGCTCGAAGTCTTCGCCGGCGCATCGCTCGGCCGCGCGGCGCTGCGCGCACGTCAACGCTACGTGCGCGAGATCGTCGATCTCGATCCGACTGACTTGAAGACGCTCGCACAGTTCACGCTTCTCGGCGACCCTTCGGTGCATCCCGTGCGTACCGATGCTGCGCCGATCGGCGGCAGGGCCGACGACGTCGTCGGGCAGCGCCAGCGGCGTCGCGAGCGGCGGGCCAAGCTCGCCTCCGAAGGCACGCATCTTCAGGCATCGCGCGCAACTGCGCCGAAAGCGGCGAAGCTGCCCGCGCTCCCGCCGCACGTTCACCGAGCACTCACGAAGATCGCGAAAGAAGCCGGCATTCGCGCGCCGGGCCGCTTCCGGATGTTCGCGGTCCGTCCACCGGTGGCGCCGGTGGCAGATCGACCGAAGAGCGCAGCGGCGCGCAAGCTCGCGCCCCGGGCAGGCGCAACGCGCATCGACACGGCGGGGCGACGATTTTTTGTCGCGATCGAAAAGCTGCCCAACGCCGGA
>DASSGI010000374.1:0-5484 GCA_035857655.1 Casimicrobiaceae bacterium
GACGATCGTGCGCCGCGCACCGTACGTCGACCTCGTGTTCGGTCCGCAGACGCTGCACCGGCTTCCGGCAATGATCAAAGCGCGTCGCGAAACAGGACGACCGCAGGTCGACGTCACGTTTCCCGCGATCGAGAAGTTCGACCACCTGCCGCCCGCGCGCGTCGAAGGGCCGACGGCGTTCGTGTCGATCATGGAGGGATGCAGCAAATACTGCACGTTCTGCGTCGTCCCCTACACGCGCGGCGAAGAAGTGTCGCGCCCGTTCGACGACGTGCTGACCGAGATCGCGGACCTCGCCGACCAGGGCGTCGTCGAGATCACGCTGCTCGGGCAGAACGTCAACGCGTACCGCGGCGCGATGGGCGACACGGCGGAGATCGCCGATCTCGCGACGCTGATCGAATACGTCGCGGAGGTGCCCGGGATCGAGCGCATCCGTTACACGACCTCGCATCCGAAAGAGATGACGCGCCGGCTGATCGAGACCTACGGGCGCGTCGCAAAGCTCGTCTCGCACCTCCATCTGCCGGTGCAGTCGGGTTCCGACCGGATCCTGTCGGCGATGAAGCGCGGCTACACGGCGCTCGAGTACAAGTCGATCGTGCGGGCATTGCGCGCGGAGCGCGCGGAACTTTCGCTCACTTCCGATTTCATAATCGGCTTCCCCGGTGAGACGGACGCTGACTTCGCGCAGACCAGGCGCCTCGTCGACGACATGAACTTCGACGGCGCATTCAATTTCGCGTACAGCCCGCGCCCGGGGACGCCCGCCACCGCGCTGGCCGACCAGGTGCCGCCCGAGACAAAGCAGGCGCGTCTCGAAGCGCTGCAGGCGGTGCTCGACGCACAATACCGCGCCCACAGTGAGGCGATGATCGGAACCGAGCAGCGCGTCCTCGTGACGGACCGTTCGGTCAAGAACGCGCAGGAGCTTCAGGCGCGCACCGAAAACAATCGAGTGGTGAACTTCGCCGGCGATCCCGCTCGCATCGGCGCTTACGTGGACGTCGCGATCACCGCTGCGCTTCCGCACTCGTTGCGCGGCGAGCTCGTGACTGCATAGGAAACACGCACAAGTGGCGGCCTGGCGCATCGCGCGGCTTGCCCTCCGTACGAGGCGATCAATGTCGATTCGATTCGAAATCCTTTCCCTTCAACCTGCCGTTCGGCGCTTTGCCGCGCTGCTCGCCGGTTCGGTCGCGCTCGCCGTTGCCGGCTGCGCGACCACGGGGTCCGGCCCCGCGACCGGCACGAGCAGCACGGTCGCTGCCGAGGCTGCGCAGGCGGGCGTCGCAGCAGCCGCTGCGGTGAGCGGGACGCCGCCCAAGTCTCCCGCGCACGCAAGCCCGGCCGCACCCGGGGCCGGAACCCCTCCTGCCGCTGCGGCTGCCGCGGCGGCGGCGGCTGCAGCGGTGACTGCGGGACAGCCGAAGCCTTTCGCCGAAGTGATCAAGGACGCGAAGGAAATCCCGGGTCTCTTCCACCTCTGGCAGAAAGATGAAAAAGTCTGGATCGAGATCGCGCCGGCGCAGTTCGATCAGCTCTACTTCTTCCAGGCGAATGTCAGCCAGGGTCTCGGCGAGAACCGGATCTTCGCAGGCATGATGGCCGGCTATCCGTTCGGACCCGAGCAGGTCGTCGCATTCCACAAGATCGGCAACACGGTTCAGCTCATCGCGAAGAACGTCAAGTACTCGGCCAAGCCGGGCACGCCCGAAGCGCGCGCGGTTGCGAGCGCGTTTTCGGACAGCCTTCTCGCGACCGCCGCGGTGGTCTCGCAGCCGCACCCCGAGCGCAAGTCGGTGCTGATCGAGGCGAATGCGCTGCTGCTCGCCGACATCCCGGGCGCCAACTCGGTGCTCGAGCGAACCTACCGCCAATCGTATTCGTTCGACTCGCGCAATTCGTCGATCGGGAAAGTCCGCGGAACGACCGAGACGGTTACGTTCGACGTAACCGCGCACTACTCGCTGTCCCGCGTCTCGCTTCCGCCGGCGAACCCAAGCCCGGGCGCGACGCCGCCGACCCAGCTTCCGTCGACGATACCGGACGTGCGCAGCTTGTTCCTCGGTTTCCACTACAGCCTCGCGAAACTTCCCGACGAGCCGATGCGTCCGCGCGCTCTCGACGAGCGGGTCGGGTATTTCTGGACCGACCGGTTCGACTACACGTCGGACCTGCCGCGGATACCGATCGTCCGGTACGTGAACCGCTGGCGCATCGAGAAGAAGGACCCGACAGCGGCGCTGTCGGAGCCGAAGCAGCCGATCGTGTTCTGGATCGAGCGCAACGTTCCCGAGCGCTATCGCCCGGCGGTGCGCGCCGGCATACTCGAATGGAACAAGGCGTTCGAGCGCATCGGCTTCAAGGACGCGATCCGCGTGGAGGTCCAGCCCGACGATGCCGACTGGGACGCGGGCGACGTACACCGCGCCTCCGTGCGCTGGATGGCCACGGCGAAGACGAGCTTCACCGCGATCGGCCCGTCGACGGTCGATCCGCGCAGCGGCGAGATCCTCGATGCGGACATCGGCATCGACGCGAACGCGATTCGCACGATCCGCACGGTTCGCGTCGAGCGGATGGCTTCCGCCGCGAGTGAGACGCCCGACACTCCTATTGCATTCGACCGCCGGGCTTGCACCTACGCTGAAGGCGCGGCGCAGGAAGCGGGATTCACGCTCGATCTCCTCGAGGCGCGCGGTGCGCTCGCGCCCGACAGCCCCGAGACCGAGGAATTTCTCGATGCGTTCGTCAAGGATGTCGTGATGCACGAAGTCGGCCACACGCTTGGGCTCACGCACAACTTCCGCGCCTCGACGATCTACTCGAACGAGCAACTCGCCGATCCCGAGTTCACCCGGACCCACGGCATCTCCGGCTCGGTGATGGAGTACAACCCGTTCAACATCGCGCTCGCCGGCCGCCCGCAGGGCGACTACAACATGCACACGCTGGGGCCGTACGACTACTGGGCGATCGAGTACGGGTACAAGGAGTTTGCTCCCGAGCGCGAAACCGCGGAGCTCCAGCAGATCGCGTCGCGGTCGAACGAGCGGGAGCTCGCGTTCATGATGGACGACTCGATCTTCGCGACCGGCCTCGACCCCGACGTCAATACGTTCGATCTCGGCAGCGATCCTCTCGCCTACGCCAAAAACCGGCTTGCGCTGGTGCGCGAGCTGTGGGGGCGAACCGAAAAGCTGCCGCTCAAGGCCGACGAGCAGTACGGGATCCTGCGGCGGAATCTGTCGCGCGGTCTCACCGAGGCGAGCACCGGCATTGCGCAGGCGTCGAAGTTCGTCGGCGGCATCACGATCCTGCGCGATCGCGCCGGCAGCGGCCGAACGCCGCTCAATCCGGTCGCCGTGTCGAAGCAGCGCGCGGCGCTCGCGATGATTGCGACGGAAGTGTTCTCGGCGGACAGCTTCCGCTTCCCGCCCGACTTGCTGCGGCGTGCGAGCATCAGTTATTTCGACATCGCCAACAGCCAGGAGCTCGGCGCGCCCGTGCCCACCCCCGACATCGCGATCGACCAGCAGGTGCTCACACTGCAGAAGGTCGCGCTCAACCAGCTGATGAGCGACACCGTCGCGCAGCGGCTGCTCAACAACGAAACGAAGGCCGCGAACGGGAAGGACGCGCTGCGGCTGAGCGAGCTCTACGACACGCTGCACACGGCGATCTGGAGCGAGCTCAAGACCGGCCGTGACATCACGCTATTCCGCCGCAATCTGCAGCGCGAACACGCAACCCGTCTCGCGAGCGCGCTGTTACGGCCGTCGGCGACGATGCCCACCGACGCCCGCGCGCAGCTTCGTGCCGACGCGAAGCTTCTGCGCAGCGAGCTTGCGGCAGCGCAGGGACGACCCGGGTATTCGGCGGAGGCGCGGGCACACGTCGCCGAAGCGCTGGCGATGATCGACGAAGCACTGAAGGCGCCGATCGTGCGGCAAGGCGTCTAACGCGCGAAGGCCGAACGCGGAACGGGGGACGCGCCCCCCGGGCCGCGGCCGCGAAAGGGGAGCGGTAGACCGATGACCAATCGACGCGAGCGGGAAGAGTTTGCTCTGACGCCGCTCGACAATCGCGCGCTCGCGAACCTGTGCGGACCGCTCGACGCGAATCTGCGCCAGATCGAAGCGGCGCTCGACGTCGCGATCACGCATCGCGGCGGCACGTTCACGGTTTCGGGCGCGCCGACGCAAACGCGCCTTGCCGCGGAAGTCGTCCGCCGGTTCTACGCTCTCGCCGAAAAGCCGTTTTCGGTCGACGACATCCAGCTCGGGTTGATCGAGCTCACGACGCAGCGTTCAGCGGCTCCCGGTGCGCCCGCCGGCGAGGACGACGGCGCGCGACTGCGCACGCGGCGCGCGGATCTGCACGGACGCACGCCGAACCAGGCGCTCTACCTGAAGCACATCCAGGAGCACGACATCACGTTCGGCATCGGTCCGGCGGGAACGGGCAAGACCTATCTCGCGGTCGCGTGCGCCGTCGACGCGCTCGAGCGCGACGCGGTGAAACGCCTGGTGCTCGTGCGCCCGGCGGTCGAGGCCGGCGAGCGCCTGGGATTCCTGCCCGGCGACCTCGCGCAAAAGGTCGATCCGTACCTGCGACCGCTGTACGACGCGCTCTACGACCTCATGGGATTCGACAAGACCGGCAAGCTCTTCGAGCGCGGCACGATCGAGATCGCCCCGCTCGCCTACATGCGCGGTCGCACGCTCAATCACTCGTTCATCATTCTCGACGAGGCGCAGAACACGACACCCGAGCAGATGAAGATGTTTCTGACCCGCATCGGCTTCGCGACGAAGTCGGTCATCACCGGCGACGTCACGCAGATCGATCTCGCGCGGGGCCAAAAGAGCGGGCTCGTCGAAGCCGAGCGCATCCTCGCCGGCGTCCGGGGGATCGCGTTCACGCGCTTCACGAGCGCCGATGTCGTGCGGCATCCGCTCGTGCAGAAGATCATCGACGCCTACGAGCGCGAGAGCGAGCGGCGCGATAGGGAGGGCGCATGAGCGCGCGGGGCGAAGCCCAGGAGCGAAGCTCGCGTCCGCGCGCGATTGCGCGCGCTCGACAACTGGACGATTCAATCAACGAGTACGGAGGCGGAGAGCGCAGACCATTGAGCGCCGCGCCGCGCGTTTCGTTCGCAGTCCAGTATGGCGTCGCGCGCGCCCGCCTGCCGGCACCCGCGACAGTGCGGCGGTGGGCCGGTGCGGCGATCGATCGCGACGCACGGGTCACGCTACGGTTCGTCGGCCGCCGCGAGGGGCGCGCTCTCAATGCACGCTATCGGGGCAAGGCGAATCCGACGAACGTGCTCGCGTTCGTGTACGATGAATCGCCGCGGATCGACGGCGACGTCGTGCTGTGCGCGCCCGTGCTTCGCGCGGAGGCGCGTGCGCAGCGGAAGCCGCTCGCCGATCACTGTGCGCACCTCGTGGTCCACGGGATGCTCCACCTGCAAGGCTA
>DASSGI010000375.1:0-3816 GCA_035857655.1 Casimicrobiaceae bacterium
TGGTTCGGCGACTTCGACAAGCTCACGATGACGCGAACCGCGCTTTCGGAAATCTTCGGCATCGATCTCGACGCCGAGCGCGAGCGCTTCGTCTTCGTCGGCGACTCGCCGAACGACGCGCCGATGTTCGCGCAGTTTCCGAACGCCGTCGGCGTGGCGAACGTGCGCGAATTCGCCGACCGGATAGCGACGCTGCCCGCGTACGTTACGCGAGCCGCAGCGGGAGAAGGATTCGCGGAGCTCGCGGCGTTTCTGCTCGCCTAGCGGGCTCTTGTCAGGACACAGTCGAGTCGCCGGAGCAACAGCCGAGCGCCTGCTGGACCGGCGGGCACTTGACGGACCCGTACGAGCAGAACACGCAGCAATCGCCGGGCTGCGGCCGAAGAACAACGTGGCATCCGGCGCACTCGTAGAAACGGATGCACGCGTCCGTCGGCATCGTCTCGGTTGCCGCCGTCCCGCAATTCGGACAGGTGAGAACGGATTCGAGGACGGGAGAGCGTTGCATGGGGGTCACCGGCGGAAGCGCGCGTCGCGAAGCGCGGCGGCGCAAACCGCGCAATATCAGTCGCCGACGAGTTGCGCAACGAAGACGATGGACGCGATGACGGCGAGTGCGCTGCGGATCGCATGAAGCCGTCCCCACTTGACCAGAAGCAGGCGGGTCTCCTCCGACCGAAGATCCCGCTTTGGGTCGAGCAGCCGATTGTTGGTCGGGAAGATGACGATCAGCGTGACGGGAACGACCGCGAAAATGAAAAGAGCCGCGACGAGCCATGGGAATCCGGAGCCCAGTATCCAGGCGGCGGTGCCGGACAGAAAGCTTACGACTGCGAGCGAAGCCTGCATGTAGGTGGCGCGCTGGTAGCTGGGCGCCCAGACCGTGGCGGCGATTTCGGTGGAGCAACCCATTCGCGCCGGGTGCTCCACCAGATTGATGTAGACAGCGGCGCCAGCAAAAAAAGTGGCAGTCAGGACGGCAAGTGCCTGGATCAGAGCAAGCATACGGACGCTCCTTGGGGCCGGACTCCGCGTTCCCGGATCGTTCCAAGGGAACGAGAGAGCGCCGGTCGCGAATCCGCGAACGCTACGCCTTCTTCAGATCCTGATCCTTGAGCGGCAGGTTTCGAATCCGCTTGCCGGTCGCGGCGAAGATCGCGTTGAGCACCGCGGGCGCAGCGACGGCGATCGTCGGCTCGCCGACGCCGCCCCAGAATCCGCCCGAGGGCATCACGATCGCCTCGACCGCGGGCATTTCGTCCATCCGCAGCACGCGATACGTGTCGAAGTTCGTCTGCTCGATCCTGCCATCCTTGACCGTGCATTCTCCGTAGAGCGCTGCGGACAAGCCGTAGACGAACGAGCCCTCGACTTGCGCTTCGATCTGCTGCGGATTGACCGCGTGCCCGCAATCCGTGGCGGCGACGATCCTGTGAATCTTCAGCGTCCCCGTCGGGCTGACCGACACCTCGGCGCACGCGGCGACATAGCTGCCGAAGCCCATCGTCTGCGCGAGGCCGCGATACACGCCCGAAGGCGCCGGCTTGCCCCAGCCGGCGCGCTCGGCGACGGCATTGAGAACGCCGAGATGTTTCGGGCTCTTCGCGAGAAGCTTCCTGCGCAGCGTGAGCGGATCCTGGCCGGTCGCGTGAGCGATCTCGTCGATGAAGCACTCGAGATAGATCGTGTTCTGATTGAGATTCACGCCGCGCCAGAATCCGGGCGGGACGTGCGGGTTGCGCATCGCGTGATCGATCAGCACGTTCGGAATGGCCGTGTAACCGATCGACGCTTCGGGTCCCGGAGGATTCAACCCCTGGAAGACGACAGGATCCTTGCCGTCCTTGATGTTCGCCGGAAAGATCGCGGCGACGATCGACTGTCCCGAGATCCGCATGTGGAGCGCCGTCACGTCGCCGTCGGCGTCGATTCCTGCCGTCAACTTGCATTGCGTGACGGGGTGATAACGGCCGTGCGTCATGTCCTCTTCGCGCGTCCAGATGAGCTTCACCGGCGTGCCGGGCATCTCCTTCGCAATCAGCACCGCCTGCGTCACCCAGTCGTGAACCGCGCCGCGGCGGCCGAATCCACCGCCCAGCAGCAGCTTGTAGACGTCGCACTTGGCGAGAGGCAGTCCAGCGGCCTCCGACGCCGCTGCGAGCGCGGCCTCGCCATTCTGAGTCGGAGTCCACACTTCGCAGCGCTCGGGCGTCCAGCGCGCCGTCGCGTTCATCACTTCCATCGTCGCGTGGTTCTGATGCGGATACGAGTAGACGGCCTCGATCTTGCGCGGCGCCGCGGCGATTGCCGCACGCGCGGTGCCGACCTCGTTGCCAGCGACAGCCTCCGGCGCGTCGAGACCCGCCTTCAGCACTTGTGCGAACTTGGCGCTCGACGCATCGGCGTTCGGGCCGTAGTCCCATTCGATCGGCATCGCATCGAGCGCGGTCTTCGCGTGCCACCATGTGTCGGCGACCACCGCAACGGCGGAGTCGCCGACACGCACGACCTTCTTGACGCCGGGTCGCTTCATCGCGACCGCGGCATCGACGCTCTTCACCTTGCCGCCGAACACCGGGCAGTCCTTGATCGCGGCGTTGAGCATTCCGGGCAGCACGAGATCCATTCCGTAGATCTGCTTGCCCGTGGTCTTGTCGACGGTGTCGAGGCGAGCGAGCCGCTTGCCGGCGATCTTCCAGTCCTTCGAGTCCTTGAGCGCGACCTCGGTCGGCGGCGCGATCTTCGCCGCCGCGGCCGCAACTTTGCCGTAGGTCGTGTTGCGGTTCGTCGCCTTGTGCGTGATGACGCCCTTCTCGACGGTGCATTCGGACGCGGGCACTTTCCAATCGTTCGCCGCCGCCTGCACGAGCATCACGCGCGCCGTGGCGCCACCTTTGCGGACGTATTCGTTGGAATCGCGGATGCCGCGGCTTCCGCCCGTCGAGTAGTTGCCCCACACGCGGTTGCGCGCGAGGTTCTCGCCCGGCGTCGGGTACTCGGTCTTCACCTTCGCCCAGTCGCACTCGAGCTCCTCCGCGACGAGTTGCGCGAGACCCGTGAGCGTTCCCTGCCCCATCTCCGAGCGCGCGATGCGAATCACGACGACGTCGTCCGGTTGCACGACGACCCACGCGTTGATCTCCTGTACCGCGGGCGACTGCGCCGCCGCAACGCCGGCGAAGGGAATGTGAAAGCCGACGACGAGGCTGCCTGCGACGGCCGATGATGCGCCGAGGAATTGACGCCGCGAAAGTTGGACGGTCATGACGTGCTCCCATCGGCGTGCTGAATCGCGAGGCCGGCGGCCTTGACGGCGCCGCCCTGCGCTGCGGCCTTGATCGCCGCACGCACACGGTTGTAGGTGCCGCAGCGGCAGATGTTGGTGATCGCGGAATTGATATCGGCGTCGGTGGGCTTCGGCTTCTCCTTGAGGAGCGCTGCCGCTGCCATGATCATCCCCGATTGGCAGAAGCCGCACTGCGGTACGTCGAGCGCGACCCACGCCTTTTGCACCGGATGCGGGCCGTCGGCCGAGAGTCCCTCGATCGTCACGATCTTCGCGCCGGCCGCGACCGATGACACGGGCAGCACGCAGCTGCGCGTCGGCGCGCCGTCGATGTGCACGGTGCAGGCGCCGCACTGCGCGATGCCGCAACCGTATTTCGTACCGGTGAGACGGAGCTGCTCGCGCAGCACCCAAAGAAGCGGCGTGTCGGGCTCGGCTTCGTACTGGAGGACGCTGCCGTTGACGTTCAGACTGGGCATGGGGGATCTCCTCGCGGTGCGGATGGGACTCGCGGACGGCCCCGCGATCTT
>DASSGI010000376.1:0-9735 GCA_035857655.1 Casimicrobiaceae bacterium
GAAAGATGAAGCAGGCGGAAAAAGAGAAAGTGATGAGTGCCTTTGTCGCGGGGGAGATCAAGATTCTGGTTTCTACAACGGTGATCGAAGTGGGCGTCGATGTGCCGAACGCGTCGATGATGGCGATCGAGCACGCGGAGCGCTTCGGGCTCGCTCAGCTCCATCAGCTTCGAGGCCGCGTCGGGCGCGGCGGCACCGACAGCACGTGCTACCTCCTCTTCGAGGAGCCGCTCACCGACACCGCGAAGGCCCGCCTCAAGGTGATCTTCGAGAACAATGACGGATTCGAGATCGCGCGACAGGATCTCGTGATCCGCGGCCCCGGAGAATTTCTCGGCGCCAGGCAGTCGGGTGTGCCGCTCCTGCGCTTTGCCGATCTCGAGCAGGACGTTGCGCTGATCGAGCGCGCGCGCGATGCGGCGACGGAGCTCGTCGACAAGCATCCCGAAGCCGCCGAAGCGCACTTGCAGCGGTGGCTGGGAGGCCGTCAGGAGTTCATCAAGGCGTAAGCGCGGCGGTCACCGTGGCGCGACATCGTAGAATTTCCACTGGTAGCGCAGCAGCGGATCGGGCTTGAAGCCCCGGAGCCACGGCTGCGTGAGCACGATGCCGTAGTCGTGCACGTTGATGATCCATGGCGCGTATGCATGGATCAGGTCGTTCATCTTGTGGAAAAGGACCGTCCGCGCGCGCTCGTCGGCGATCCTGCGCGACTCCTCGTAGAGGCGATCGTATTCGGGCAGTCGCAGCTTCGCGTAGTTGCCGGAACCGATGTTCCCGCTGTAGAGCAGCGAGTAGAACGTGTCCGCATCCGGAATGACGGCGACGTTGCCGACGCCCCACATCATCAGCTGACCGGCTTCGCCCATCCGATTGAGCTCCGGCCACTTCTGCTTGATGAACGTCGTGCGGATGCCGATCGCATCCATATCGCGCTTCCACTGCTCGTCGATGGCGCGCGCGACGCCGTCGGTCGTCGACGCGCGAACGATCGTGAGCGGCTTTCCGTCGGGCATTTCACGATACCCGTCGCCGTCGCGGTCCTTGTAGCCGAACTTGTCGAGGAGCGCGCGCGCCGCGGCGGCATCGTGCTCGTCTCTAACGGGGATCGACGGATCGTAGCCCGCAAATCCCGGCGGTGGCGGCTGCGTCGCGGGAATCGACTGGCCGCTGCGCAAAATGCGAATGAACGTCGTGCGATCGTAGCCCAGCCCGATCGCCCTGCGCAGCGCGACCTTCTCCGGCGTGTAGCCGCCGACGACCGGGTCGTCCATGTTGAAGTAGATGTACGACGTCGACGGGCTCACCTCGCGGTGCAGCGTCACGCCGCGCTTCGCGTACTCGGGGCGCAGCGCGCTGCCGGCGAGAACGCGATCGGCGATGCTGATCGGCACCTCCTCGTAGTCGAGCTTTCCGCCGTCGAAGAGCAGGAGCCGCGGCTGCGCTTCTTCGACGATCGCGATTTCGATCCGACCGACGAAGGGCATCCGCTTGCCCGCGAGGCCCTTCGCGATCGCAGCGTCGCCCGGCTCGCTTCCCGCAGACGGCGCCGGATACGTCTCCTCGCGAAAGCCGGGATTCGCTTCGAGGACGATCTTCTGGCCGCGAATCCACTCCTTCAAGCGGTAGGCGCCGGTTCCAACAGGGTGCTCCATCACGCGGCGCGATTCGTCCTGATGAGCGACGACGACCTCGCGCGCGACCGCGGCGAGCGCAACGGAGGTGAGCCAGTGCTGAAAGAGGTAATAGGGATCGCGGAACTTGAAGCGCAACGTGTAGCGGTCGATGACCTGCAGTCCCTCGATCGGCGCGTCGTACTCGAATGCGTTCGTCCGCCGCGCCTTGGCGAGCGCATCGTCCAGTCCGACGAGCTGATGCTCGAAGATGAAAAGCGACGTCGAGCGCACGCGGGGATCGAAATTGCGCTTGATGCTGTATACGTAATCCTCGGCGGTGAGCTCGCGCCGCTTGCCTTTGAACGCGGGATCGTCGGCGAAGTAGATTCCCGGCTTCACACGAATGGTGAACGTGCGGCCGCTGTCGGTGATTTCCGGCAATCCCGAGGCGGTGTTCGGAACGAGCCGCGGCGGCCGCGCGAAATAGTCGTATGTGTACAGCGCGTCGAAGATTGCGTCGCCGACCATGTACGAGTAGTTGTCGTTGATCGCTTGCGGGTCGAACCCGGTCTCCGCTGCGTTGAATGCAACGCGCAGCGTCTTGTTGGGGTCGGCGGCGGACGCCGGCAGTCCCAGGAAGAGAAGGGCTGCGAAGACCAACGACGTTGCGCTCAAATTTCGCCGCCGCATGCGTGCTCCCGGATTCCCGTCGAAGTTCCTCGAAGACTTGAGCTAGTCTAACGTCGATGCCGGCCTTGCCTCCATTGCGCACCGCCATTCCCGCGCGCCTCGACCGGCTGCGGTGGGGTCGCTTTCACACGCTGCTCATCGCGGCGCTGGGGACGAGCTGGATCATCGACGGCCTCGAGGTCACGCTCGTGGGCGCGCTCGCAAGCGTGCTGACGCTGCCGTCCGCGCTCGGGCTGACGCCCGCGCAGATTGGCGTGGCCGCCGGCTGCTATGTCGCCGGCGCCGTGGCCGGCGCGATCGTATTCGGCGGACTTGCCGACCGTTACGGCAGGCGCCGCCTGTTCTTCATCACGCTCGGCATCTACGCCGTCGCGACCGTCGCCTGCGGCTTCGCATCGGACTTCGTCACGTTCGCAGCGCTGCGCGCGCTGACGGGCGCCGGTATCGGCGGCGAGTACGCGGCGATCAACTCCGCGATCCAGGAGTTCATGCCGGCGCGACTGCGCGGCCGCGTCGACCTCGCCGTCAACGGAAGCTTCTGGGTCGGCGCCGCGATCGGGGCCGCCGGAGCGGCGCTCGTGCTCGATTCGGGACTGATCCCGGAATCCTGGGGCTGGCGCCTCGCATTCGTCGTCGGGGGAGCGCTTGCGCTCGCGATTCTGCCGCTCCGCCGCTTCATCCCCGAGAGCCCGCGCTGGCTGCTCCTCCAGCGCCGGGACAGGGAGGCCGAGCAGATCGTCGCGGCCATCGAGGCGCGCTCGGTCAGCGTGGCCAGCGACGATCCGCCGGCGATCATCGTGCTCGATCCGCGCGGGCACGTCGGCTGGTTCGAGTTGTTCGGCGTGCTGCTGCGCCGCTACCCGCGGCGCGTCGTCCTCGGAGTGAGCCTGATGCTTTCGCAGGCGTTCCTTTACAACGCAATCTTCTTCACGTATGCGCTGGTGCTCACTCGCTACTACGGCGTCGCCGAGGCGCGTGTCGGGCTGTACCTGCTGCCGTTCGCGGCGGGCAATTTCCTCGGGCCGCTCGTACTCGGTCCGCTGTTCGATCATCTCGGGCGGCGTTTCATGATCACGGCGACGTACGGTCTTACCGGCGTGCTGATCATCGCGACGGGCGCACTGTTTGCGGCGGGCGCGCTCGACGCGATTACGCAGACCGTCGCGTGGAGCGTCGTGTTCTTCTTCGCGTCCGCGGCCGCGAGCTCAGCCTATCTCACGGTGGGCGAAAACTTTCCGCTCGAGGTGCGAGCAGCCACGATCGCGTGGTTTTACGCCGTCGGCACCGGCCTGGGCGGCATCGTCGGTCCGATCGTTTTCGGACAGCTGATCGCGACCGGCGGACGCGCAGATGTTTTCGCGGGCTACGCGCTCGGCGGTTGCCTGATGCTGGCCGCTGCGGCCGTTGCGCGGGTGCTCGCCGTCGACGCGGAGCGGCGCTCGCTCGAGTCGGTCGCGGCGCCGCTCGCGCTGCTGGAATCCGACCCGTGTTACGGTGCGAGCCACCCGTCCAGCGAATCGTCCCGACGATCATGAGCGCGACCGAATGGACTCGTCGGCGTCTGCGGCAGCCTCTTTATTGACCGAAATCAAGGCGTTGATCTGCTTCGGGCGGGGCGATTGGATTAGAATGCCCGCGTCAGGCTCGACCCGACGATGACTCTTTTCACCCTCGGCTTGAACCATCAGACCGCGCCGGTTGCCGTGCGCGAGCGCGTCGCGTTTACGCCCGACGCGCTCGGCCATGCGCTGCGCGACCTCCTCGGGCGGCCGAAGGTCAAGGAGGCGGCGATCCTGTCGACCTGCAACCGGACCGAGGTCTACATCCGTGCGGACGAGCCCGCACCTGCTGCGCGCTGGCTCGAAGACTTCCACCGCGTGCCGGCGGATTCGTTGACGCCGTACCTCTACACGCTGCCCCGCGAGAAGGCGGTCACGCACGCGTTCCGTGTGGCGAGCGGGCTCGACTCGATGGTGCTCGGCGAGCCGCAGATCCTCGGTCAGATGAAGCAGGCGGTGCGCCACGCCGAATCGGCGGGCACGCTCGGGCTCGTGTTGAATCGGCTGTTCCAGCGAACGTTCGCCGTGGCGAAGGACGTGCGCACGCACACCGACATCGGTAGCGCGTCGATATCGATCGCGGCAGCGTCTGTCAAGCTCGCCGAGCGGATCTTTCCGTCGATCGCCAACGAGCGCGTCCTCTTCATCGGCTCCGGCGAAATGATCGAACTTGCGGCGACCCACTTCGCCGCGCGCTCTCCGAAGGCGATCACGATCGCGAATCGCACGCTCGAGCGCGGGCGCCAGCTCGCCGAGCGCTTCGGTGCCGAAGCGATCACGCTCACCGAGCTCTCGGAGCGGCTGCCCGAGTTCGGCGTCATCGTGAGCTGCACGGCGAGCACGCTGCCGATCCTCGGCAAGGGGTTGCTCGAGCGCGTCGTCAAGGCCCGCCGCCATGCACCGATTTTCATCGCCGACCTCGCGGTGCCGCGCGACGTCGAGCCGGAAGCCGCGGAGCTCGACGACGTGTTCCTCTATTCGATCGACGATCTCGCGAACATCATCAAGGACAACCTGCAGATACGGCGGGAATCCGTCGCGCAGGCCGAGCAGATGATCGCCACCCAGGCCGAGAGCTTCGTCCGCTGGCTCGAGGGCCGGACCGTCGTGCCGACGATCACGGCGCTGCAGGGACATCACAATGCGCTGCGCGCCGCCGAGCTCGAGCGCGCACGACGGATGCTCGCGGGCGGCATGCCGCCGGCGGAAGTGCTCGAGCAGCTCGCGCGCGGCCTCACGAACAAGCTGCTGCACGCGCCAACGCAGGCGCTGAGCAAGGCCGGCGATGCCGAGCGCGCCGAGCTCGTCGCGATGCTCGAGAAGATCTACCAGTTGTCCGCGGAAGATTAGCTGCGCGGCCCACCGCGCGGCCGCCTGTCGGCGTCGCTCGCCCGCGCGGGCCGCCGAAACCTCTCCCGATGAAGCTGTCGTTACGAACCAAGCTCGAATCGCTCGCGCATCGCGTCGCCGAGCTCGACGCCGTGCTCGCGTCGCCGGACGCGGTGCGCGACCTCGATCGCTATCGGGCGCTTACACGCGAGCGCGCGGAGATCGAGCCCGTCGTCGCGCGCTTTCGCGAGTATGAGCACGCCGAGGGCGACGTGGCAGCCGCGACCGAAATGGCTCGCGATCCGGAGATGAAGGCTTTCGCCGAAGAAGAGCGGGAGCACGCGAGCGCGAAAATGACGGTGCTCGCCGCGGATCTGCAGAAGATGCTGCTGCCGAAAGACCCGAACGACGAGCGCAACGTTTTTCTCGAAATCCGCGCCGGAACCGGCGGCGACGAATCAGCGCTCTTCGCGGGCAGCCTGCTGCGGATGTACACGCGCTATGCCGAGCGTCATCGCTGGCAGGTCGAGCTCGTCTCGGAATCGCCGGCCGAGCTCGGCGGCTACAAGGAAGTCATCGTGCGCATCATCGGCCAGGGCGCGTATTCGATGCTCAAGTTCGAGTCGGGCGGCCATCGCGTGCAGCGCGTGCCCGAGACCGAGGCGCAGGGCCGCATCCATACGTCCGCGTGCACCGTTGCCGTGATGCCCGAAGCCGACCCGATCGCCGACATCACGATCAGTCCGACCGACGTTCGCATCGACACGTACCGCGCGTCAGGCGCGGGCGGCCAGCACGTCAACAAGACCGATTCGGCGGTGCGTATCACGCACCTTCCGACGGGGATCGTCGTCGAGTGCCAGGACGATCGCTCGCAACACCGGAATCGCGCGCAGGCGATGTCAGTGCTCGCGTCTCGGCTTCTCGATCGCGAGCGGACCGAACGGCAGCAGAAGGAAGCGTCGATGCGCAAATCGCTGATCGGGTCGGGGGACCGCAGCGAACGGATCCGCACGTACAACTTCCCGCAAGGCCGCGTCACCGATCACCGGATCAATCTGACGCTGTACAAGATCGACGCGATCATGGACGGCGAGCTCGACGAGATCATCTCGGCGCTCTCGCAGGAGCACCAGGCGGAGCTGCTCGCCGCGCTCGCAAACGAAGAGCGCTGAAGACGCGGGCGGGAAAACTCCCTCTCCGCCCCGGCGTGTCTGGAATCTCCGATTAGCCGTGCAATCGTCTGTCGAGCATCTTGTAGAGCAGCGCCATCAGGCCGCTCTGGACGATGTGCGTGAAGACGCTCACGCCGCCGCGCGCGTCGGCGAACCATGGGAAGGTGCGAGTGAATCCGTAGAAATTGATGTAGTACAGCACCAGTCCATAGACGCATCCGACGACGATTGCCCACCCCATGTCCATGCGCGCGATGACGAGCGCGAGGATGAAACCGTAGAGGATCGCGAGCGCCATGTGAATCGCGACTGCCGTGCTCACGATCTTGAGGTCGAAGTTGTTGGCGGGTGCCATCGCATCGGGCCCGAGGCCGATCGCACCGATCATGTGCAATGGAACCCAGGGCGACAAGTCGTCGAACATCGGGACCAGCGCCATCTCGAGCGCCGCGAAGACGAGGCCGGAAATGATGCTCGCCCAGAGGGCAGCGGCCCAGTTGATCGGACGGTGCTGAGTCTTCACCGGCCATTCATGAGTTTCAGCTTGTGCCATGAAAAAATCTCCTTGCCCGCGAGCGGGTCACGGGTTGCAGTAATCAGCGCGCAGACTTCGTGCCAGCAGCGCACGCGTTGCGATGCGTTCGGTGTGCAAGTCGCGTAACTCGTTGAACCCGCTTCGCTTTGACGACCCTTCCAAAGGAGTTGCGTGCAGATGCAGGAGGGACGCTCCTGCGCTGCACGGTGTAACTGTTACCGGAGCGCCCGGCAAAACGGGGACATCGCCCCGTCGATCGACGACAACGCCGGCGGTTCGATACCATTTCCGCGTCGGCGTCGAAGGGAGGCGACACGAATGACTGCGAAAAACCGGCCCGCACCGTGGCTCGAAACGCTGCGCCTCGAAATGCGCGCGTTCGTCGAAGGCGATTTCGACGACGTCTATCGACTCGACAGCGACCCGCGCGTGATGAAGTACATCGCCGACGGCAAGCCGTCGACGCGCGACGCTGCTGCGCAGAGGCTCAATCGTTTCATCCGCTACCCGAGGCTCTACCCGGACCTCGGCGCATGGCGCGCGTCACGGCGCGACAACGGCGCGTTCATCGGCTGGTTCGCGCTCAACTACGCGGGGAGATCGACCGACGTCGAGGTTGGCTACCGGCTGCTGCCGGCAGCCTGGGGCCAAGGCTTCGCAACCGAAGGCGCGAAGGCGCTCGTCGACTACGGCTTCGACGACCTTGGCTTGAACCGGATCATCGGCGTCACGCACCCCGCCAACAAGGCATCGCAGCGCGTGCTCCAGAAGGCGGGACTCAGGGACGAAGGCTGGGGCCGCTATTACGATCGGCGGCTGCGACTGTTCGCGCTGGCGCCCGACGCACGCCTCTACGACGCGCCGTAATTCGTGACCAGGTAGTCGACGATCACCTTCTCGTCGGCGTCGCTGACCGGCGCGCCGAACGCCTTGATCATCTTCGTCACCTCGGCTTCCCACACCTGCCGGGTCATGAACGGCGAATTGGCGACGATGTAGTCGAGGCTGTGGCACGCCACACAGTTGGCTTCGACCTTGTCGCGCCCCGGTCCCGGTTTCAGTTCAACCTTCTGTTCGGCGGCGACGACGATCGTCGCCGCAAGCGCGAGCGGCATCACGGCAATCCAGAGCTTCATCGGCGTCCTCACGCGACGGTCAACGCGACGCGCTGCACGACGTTGTGGTGATAGCCGGCGGGGTTGTGAATGAGCTCGAACGTCTGCGTGGCGCCGTTGCGATTGGTTGCCCGCGCCATCAAAGTCAGCGCACCCTTGTCGGTCGGCGTGAGCGCGTAGCTCCACGGCCGGAACGAAAAGCGCCCGTAGTCGGTGCCGAGCGTTGCCGCTCGCCACGTCTGGCCGCCGTCGACGGAGATCTCGACGCGCGCGATCCCGTAGCCGCCGTCCCAAGCGATCCCTTTCACGTCGAGCGGCCGTCCGCCAGGCACCTGCTGGCCGCTAACGACATTGGTGATCAGCGAATTGACGACCATTTCGGTGATCGGCGTGTTGGCGTCCGTCTCCTGGCTGACGAAGCGATCGATCACGGGAAAGCGCCCGCGTGGAATTCTGTACGCGGATTTCACCCAGAAACCGTCGAAAGGCTTCGAGATCGCAGTGATCGACGTGACCTGCTTCATCCAGTAGGTTGCGGTCCACCCGGGAACGACGATCCGCGCCGGAAAGCCGTTCCAGTGCGGCAGCGCCGCGCCGTTCATCTCGAACGCGATCAGCGCATTCTCGTCGAGCGCTTTCCACACCGGGATCGACTTGACGAAATCGGGCGTGCCCGGGAACGAGCCGCCGTCGGCGCCGTCGAACACGATCTCGACCGCCTCCTTTTTAAGCGCGGCCTTCGCGAGCACGTCCTTCAGCCGGACGCCTTTCCAGCGCGCGTTGCCCATCGCGCCCAATCCCCATTCGACGCCGGGAACGTGCGGCTGGAACATCCCCCGGCGGTTGCCCGAGCATTGGCAAACGGCGGCGATCTCGACCTGCTCGTACTCGCGCTTCAACTGCTCGAGCGAGAGCTCCAGCGGCGTTCCGGCCGCTTCGCCGCCGACTTTGAGTCGCCACGTCGCGGCCGCGACCTCCGGGATGTTCGACAGGTGATAGCGGACGAAGAACGCGTCGTTCGGCGTGAAGACTTCGTTGAAGTAGGAGACCGGCGTCTCGAAATTCGGCGGCCGCCAGCTCTTCTTGATGAGCGGTACCTTGCCGGGAAGCGCGTCGAGCAGCGACGAGGACAGCATGCCTTGCGGAAGCTCGGGCGGGCCCAGCAGAGAATCGGCTGCGCGCGCGTGCGCGGCCGCCCAGGCGCCACCGGTGGCGAGCACGAGCCCCCCGGTGGTCTTCAGGAAATCGCGTCGATTCATGGTTCCCCTCCAGCAACGGCCGAGCGCCCCGCGTTGTTGACGGCTTGTGACGGCGTCACCATTATCGACACCGATCGCGTTTGCCGCAAGGCGCAGCGCAAAACCCCCATGAGCTCGACGCAAACCGTATCCGGAGCGCTCGCGCAGTCGGGACTCGTTCCGCTCGACGCGCAGGTCGTGCTCGCTCACGTGCTCGCCAAGCCGCGCGCATGGCTGGTAGCGCACGGCGACGAGTCGCTCAGCCGCGAGCAGGAAACGGCGTTCTTCATGCTCGCGAAGCGACGCCGCGATGGCGAGCCGGTGGCCTATCTCACCGGCATTCGCGAATTCTGGGGACTGCCGTTTCGCGTGACGCCGGCAGTGCTGATCCCGCGGCCCGAGACGGAGTCGCTAGTCGAGCTTGCTCTCTTGCGACTGCCTGTCGACCGGAAATCGCACGCGCTCGACCTCGGAACCG
>DASSGI010000377.1:0-14368 GCA_035857655.1 Casimicrobiaceae bacterium
GTGTCCTCTTCGAAGCCGAGGCGCTTGAAGTCGAGCGCGACGCCTCCCTTGTCGAGGATCCGCAGCACCACGGATTCGCCGTGCATCGTCGGCACCGTGGAGACGCGAAGGTCGATCTCCTTGCCTTGCACGCGCAGGCGGATGCGCCCGTCCTGCGGGAGGCGGCGCTCGGCGATATCGAGATTCGCCATGATCTTGATGCGCGAGATCACCGCAGCCGAGAAGCGGCGCGGCGGCGACTCGACTTCGTGCAGCACGCCGTCGATCCGGTAGCGGACGATCAGTCGATTCTCGAACGGCTCGATGTGAATGTCGGAGGCGCGCGCCTCGAGCGCGTTGGTGATGATCAGCGAAACGAGGCGTATGACCGGCGCCTCCGACGCGAGGTCTTTCAGGTGCTGGACGTCGGCGTCGAACGCGAGCTCGTCGCGCTGCTCGACGTCGCCGACGATCTGGCCGACGGCGGTGCGTCCCGCGCCATAGAGTCGCTCGAGCGCGGCATCGAGCTCCGACGGAATCGCGACGAGCGGCCGCACGTCGCGCCCGGTGACCATCCTGAACGCGCCGATCGTGTATTCGTCGGTCGGATCAGCCATCGCGAGCGCGAGCTCCTGCTCGTCCTCGCGCACCGGCAATGCGCGCGCCTCGCGCAGGAAACGCGGTGAGATGCGCTCTTCGAGTATAGGGAATTCGGGATAGCCGGCAGCATCGAGCAGCGGCAATTGAAGCTGGGTCGCGAGCGCTTCGCAGACGTCGCGCTGCGCGCACAACCCGAGCGTCACGAGCAGCGTGCCGAGCCGCTCGCCGGTGTCCTGCTGCAAGCGCAACGCGCGCTCGACGCCGGCGGCGTCGAGCTTTCCGCGAGCGATGAGGATTTCGCCCAGGCGCATTCGTTGCGGTGCGTTCACAGTGTCCGTCGCACAAAAGTCAACCCGTAATGGTACCATGGCGCGGGCGGGCGCATCCCATTTTCGCGGGATGAATCAAGGCCTTGCGTATGTTTTTCCCGGCGGAGCGCGGCCGCCGACCCGAGCCGATATGCCTCAATTCGACACGCATCTGATCGCGTTCTACCTGCCGCAGTTCCATACGATCCCCGAAAACGACGCGTGGCGGGGCAAGGGATTCACCGAATGGCGCAGCGTTGCCCGTGCGGCGCCCGCTCTTCGCCGGCCACTATCAGCCGCATCTGCCGGGCGATCTCGGCTTCTACGATCTGCGAGTTCCGGAAACGCGGACGGACCAGGCGGCGCTCGCGCGCGAGTACGGAATCCACGGCTTTTGCTACTACTACTACTGGTTCGACGGGCGGCGCCTGCTCGAGCGACCGCTCGACGAAGTGCATGCGAGCGGCGAGCCCGACTTTCCGTTCTGCGTGTGCTGGGCGAACGAGAACTGGACCCGGCGCTGGGACGGCCGCGACGACGACATCCTCGTCGCGCAAGCGTACTCGGCCGATGCCGATCGTCGCCTTGCGGCGGACCTCGCGCCGCTCTTTCGCGATGCACGATACATTCGCATCGGCGAGCGGCCGCTGTTCGTCGTCTATCGCGCGAGCGAGCTTCCGGATCCGCGAGCATTCTCCGATCGCTTCCGCGAGCAGGCGCGGCGCGACGGGATCGCCGCGCCGTTCCTCGCTTTCGTCGAGCATCCCGGCCTGCCGTCACCCGGCGAGTGGGGCTTCGATGCGGCCGTCGAATTCCCGCCGCACGGCTTCGCCGCGGGTGAGGTCACGCCGCCGGTGCAATTCCATTCGCCGAATCTCGCGGTGAAGGTCTACGACTACGTGCACACGGCGAAGTCCGCAATCGCGCGGCCGCTGCCCGATTACCGTCTGTTTCGCGGCGTGATGACGGGCTGGGACAATACGCCGCGTCTCCCGCAAAACGGCAACGTATTCGTCAACACGCATCCTGCGAACTACGAGCGATGGCTCTCCGCCGTCGTCGCGCAGACGCTGCAACGCAATCCGCCGGAAGAGCGCTTCGCATTCATCAATGCATGGAACGAATGGGCGGAGGGCTGTCACCTCGAGCCCGACGAGGCGTTCGGAAGGGCGTATCTCGAAGCGACACGCCGCGCAGTCGCGACGACGGCGCGCACGTAGCATCCGCCGGCGCCTGTCAGCGCTCCTCGTGGACTCGCTGACTACCGTTTGGGCGCCGCGCGAAACACCGCATCGATCGCGCGCGCCGCGCGCTCGATATCGCGCGGCTCCGCGTGATCGAACACGGCCGAGATCACTGCGACCGCGCTGGCGCCCGCGGCGAAGAGCTCGTGCGCGTTCTGTGCGGTGATGCCGCCGATTGCGACGACGGGCACGCCGAGCGATCCGGCGCGTGCAAGCAGCGAAATGTCGGCGCGTCGCGCGCCGGGCTTCACGTTCGACGCGTAGAAGCTGCCGAATGCAACGTAGTCTGCGCCGGCCGCAACCGCGGCTTCGGCGAGCTCGAATCGGTTGTAGCACGACACGCCGATGACCCGTTCGGGTCCGATCCGCTCGCGCGCCTCGGCGATCGCACCGTCGTCTTCGCCGAGATGAACGCCATCCGCGTCGACGGCGGCAGCGAGCGCGGGATCGTCGTTGACGATGAAGAGGCCGCCATGTGCCGCGCCAACCCGGGCGATCGCTGCCGCCTGCGCATGCGCAAGCGCCGGATCCGCGACCTTGTTCCGGTACTGGATCGCGCGCGCGCCGCCCGCGAGCGCGGCCTCGACGCCGCGGACGAGTCGCGCGGTGTCGGCTTGATCGGGCGTTACTGCGTAGAGTCCGGCAAGCGCCGCGGTGCGCGCACGGCGCCGTTCAATGTCGGCTGTGCGCATCCGATCCGCGCGACGCAGGGACGCCGTCGGAGGGCCCATCGGCGTCCTCGCGCGCCCAGAACAGGCGGTCCGGCAGATGCTGGCCCATGCCCGGGCGGTACGCCTTCTGCAGCGTGTGCCACGTGTACTCCTGCGCCTCGCGCACCGCGTCGGGCAAGTCGAGACCGTTCGCGAGCATCGCCGCGACCGCCGAAGCGAGAGTGCAACCCGACCCGTGATAGGTGCCGGGAAGTCGCGTCCAGGTATCGGTGCGGACGATGCCGCTCTTCGCGTAGAGCGTGTTGACGACATCCGGCGTGGTTTCGTGGGTGCCGGTGATGAGCACGTTGGCCGCACCCATCCCGATCAGCCGCTCGGCGCATTGCGCGAGCGATGTGTCGGCATCCTCGTCGATGTTTGCAAGCCGCCGCGCTTCCATGCTGTTCGGCGTCACGATCGTCGTGTGCGGCAGAAGCAGCTCGCGGATCGCATCGATCATCTCTTCGGTCGCAAATTCGTCGCCGCGACCCGACGCAAGCACCGGATCGAGCACCAGAGGCACGTCGGGATAGTCCGAGACGATCTCGGCGATCGCCGCGACGATCTCCACGCTGCCGAGCACCCCGATCTTGAACGCATCGACAGGGATGTCCTCGAGCAGGCAGCGCGCCTGATCGGCGACCCACTCCGCATCGATCGCCTGAACGCCCTCGACGCCGAGCGTGTCCTGGACGGTGATCGCCGTCACGACCGACAGCGGATGGCACCCCATGCTCGCGAGCGTCAGGATGTCGGCCTGGATTCCCGCGCCTCCCGACGGATCCGACGCGGCGAACGTCAGCACGATGGGTGGAAATTGCGGATCGGAATCGGGGGACATCGGATGTAGCGGCGGTCAGGACAACGCGCACGAATCGCGAGCAGCGCACCGGCGCTTCGATCGAAACTGTCGCGCATCGCGGCGGCGCTCCCGAGCGTCGGGCATCGGGCCTGCTAGAATTCGAGCGATTTTACTCCAACCGCCGCAGCACCGATGAAAAAATACATGTGCTTGATCTGCGGCTGGGTCTACGACGAGGAGCTCGGCGCGCCCGAGGAAGGGATACCGCCCGGCACGAAGTGGGAGGACGTTCCGCCCAACTGGACGTGTCCCGAGTGCGGAGCGCGCAAGGAAGACTTCGAGATGATCGAGTTCTAGCGGAGGCGGGAAAGGATTCACGATGCGGATTCTGCACACCATGCTGCGCGTCGGTGACCTGCAGCGGTCGATCGACTTCTACACGAAGGTCATGGGGATGGAGCTCCTGCGCACGACGGACCGGCCGGAGCAGAAGTACACGCTTGCGTTCGTCGGCTACGGCGATGAATCGCGAGGCGCGGTTCTCGAGCTCACTTACAACTATGGTGTCGCGAGGTACGACATCGGCGCGGGCTTCGGCCACGTCGCAGTCGAAGTCGACAACGCCGCTGCTACGTGCGCACACGTGCGCGACAAGGCGGAAGTCTACGGCGCCAGGGTCACGCGTGAAGCCGGGCCCGTGAAAGGCGGGACGACCGTCATCGCGTTCGTCCAGGATCCTGACGGTTATAAGATCGAGCTCATCGAGCGCAAGCGCGCGTAGGCAGGATCAGGTTTTGCGCGCGTCGAATGCGTCGCCCGTGCCGAGAGACTAGGTTGACGGAGCCGATCCGTGCGCTGCGAGCGTGCCGGCGTAGGCTCGCTCGAGCAGCGCCTCCCAGTCGCGGGCGAACCCGCGCGTGTCGAACAGCGGATTGTCCGGACGCGTGCGCTCGAGGAATTCATGGTGCGCACGCAGCACCTCCGGCCTCGACGCAAGCTCGTGCAGGAGCAACCGATAATCGTCGAGCGACGCTGCGATCAGCTCGGGTAACCGTGCGGTGCGAAGGAGGCTCGCGCCGACGCGGCTCGCGAACGTCTCGCCGGGACAGGTGAGCAGGGGCACGCCCGCCCAGAGCGCGTCGCATCCGGTCGTGTGCGATCCATATGGCAGCGTGTCGACCGCCAGATCGGCGCAGGCCAGACGCGCAATGTGCTCATTCTGAGGCACAAGCGGCGCGAAAATAAGTCGCGCCGGGTCCACGCCCGCGCGCGATGCAAGGCGCTGCAGATTCGCCTGCATCCGCTCGCTCGATGCGAGCAGCCACAGCACGACCTTCGGCATGCGCGCCATCACGTCCATCCAGATCGCGAAGACGGCTGGCGAGAGCTTGTAGCTCTGATTGAGACATGCGAAGACGAGCCGGTCGTCGGGCAATCCCGCGTCGCGCCGCGTCGTCGCCGCGGGCAGGCCCCGTCGCCCATCGTTGACGAAGTAGCAGCGCGGCATTCGCCAGACGCGCTCGTGGTAGAACGCCTCGGCGCCATCGGGAACGACGACGTCGTCGGCGATGATGCCGTCGACCGCGTCGTAGCCGAGCGTTCCCGGAAAGCTCATGTAATGAAGCTGCACCGGCGCGGGGCGCGACGCGAGTATGCCGAGCCGGCCTCCGAGCGTGTGGCCCTTGCGCTCGATCAGCAGATCGATGCCGTCGTCGCGAATTCTCGCGGCGGCGTCGAAATCGGAAAGGCCGCCGACGTCGCGCCACGATTCGCCGAACGCCGCACGGATCCGTTGCTGCGTCGCACTTCCGTCTTCAGGGCCGTAGCTGTACGCGAAAAGATCGAAACGGCTGCGGTCGGTCTCCTCGAACAGTCCCGCCATCAGCCGACCGGTCGGATGCTCGCGAAAGTCGCGCGACAGGTAGCCGACACGCAGCCGATCGCCACGCGGCTTCGCGGATCGCGCGGAAACGGGAACCGGCAACACGGCGCGTGACCATCGCCTTGCCACGGCGAGCTCCTGCGCCGGTGTGAGCGATGAGCTGAGTGCGATGTAGGGAGACCACCGCGGATCGGCATCGGGCATTTCGAGCGTCGCGATCAGTTTCGCCTCGATCGCATCGAGGCCGTCCCACTCGCACAGATAGCGCCGCGTGTGAACGAGGTTCGCAAGCGCTGGGGTAAGCGTCGGGTCCGCGGCTACCGCGCGCTCGAACGCTGCGAGCGCTGCGTCCTCATCACGGGTCCCCCAGCAGGCAATCCCAAGGTTGTCGCACGCACGCGCATCGACACCTCCGATCGCGACCGCGCGTTCGAGATGCGTGCGCGCCTCGGCGGGCTTGCCCGCGTCGATGCAGACTGCGCCGAGCGTCGTCAGGACGCCCGCATCGTCGGGTGTGATTGCGGCGCAGTCGGTCAGCACGCGGTAGGCGGCCGCGGTTGCGCCGGCTCCCTTAAGCGCACGACCCAGCAGATGCAACAGTCCGGGCTCACCCGGATGGTGTACGAGCGCACGGCGGCACCATGCCTGCGCGGCGACGAAATCGCCATCATCGAACGCGAGCGCTCCAAGCAGCCGCAACGGCGCGAGCGCATTCGGCGCGGCGGCGATCGCGCGCTCGCAGGCTTCGCGCGCGCCGGCTCGGTCGCCGCCCTTGTGGCGCAGTCGCGCGTAGCCGAACCAGATGTCCCCGAGCGGGAGCCGCTGCTTCTCCGCCACCGCAAGCGCGCTGTCGAGCCGGGCTCGCGCTGCGTCGAGAGCCCCGGCGTCGATGTCGTGGTCGGCGAGCTTGAGCAACGCGCCCGGATGGTCGGGGATCGCGTCGAGGATTCCGGCGTAGATCAGCCGCGCTTCGGCTTTGCGCCCGGCACGCTCGTGTGCGAAGGCGCGTGCGAATGCCTCGGTCAACGTGATCTGCATCGAATCGCTTCTCAGAGTCCCTGGCGCCGTTCGCCGCTGCCGCAACGGAGCGCGAGTGCCGGTTCAGCCCTGCGCGCGCAGGAGCTCGCGAATGTCGTGAGCGAAGACGTCGGGGCCCTGTCCGTTTCCGACGTACAGGCGCAGCCGCCCCTGCGGATCGAACACGAACGTGCCCGCCGAGTGGTCGATCGTGTAGCTCTGCGGCGTCCGGCCCGGCTGCTTCTGGTAGAGGATCTTGAATTCCTTGGCCGTGCGCGCGATCGCGTCGGCGTCACCGCGCAAACCCACGAACGAAGGATCGAACGCCGTCACGTAGCTCGCCAGCACCTCGCCGGTATCGCGATCGGGGTCGACGGTGACGAAGACGACCTGGACACGGCTTGCGTCGGCGCCCAGAGACTTCATCGTCTCGGCGAGCGCGGCAAGGGTCGTTGGGCACACGTCGGGGCATTGCGTGTAGCCGAAGAACAGCACGACGATCTTTCCGCGGTAGTCGGCGAGCGTGCGCTGCTTGCCGCTCGGATCGCTCAGCGCAAAGTCGCGGCCGAATCCGGCGCCGGTGACGTCCGAGGCCTTGAACTTCGGCGAGCCGAGGCCGCAACCGGAAAGCGCCAGCGCGCCGGCGACGAGCAGCATCGCGGCTGTGCGAGCTGCGCGCATCAGCGCCAGTAGTGATCGACGAGCAGCGCCGAAAAGAGCGCCGCGAGGTAGAAGATCGAGTATTTGAACGTCGCCCGCGACAGCGCGTCGCTGTAGTTGCGGTAGAGCTCGACCACGTACAAGAGAAACATGCCGCCGAGCGCGAGCGCCGCGGCAAGATAGAGCACGCCGCTCATCCGCATCGCGAACGGCAGCAGCGTGACGGCGACGAGCGCGCACGTGTAGAGCACGATCATCAGCTTCGTGTAGCGCGGGCCATGCGTGATCGGAAGCATCGGCAGTCCGGCTCGCGCATAGTCGTTCGTTCGATAGAGGGCGAGCGACCAGAAATGCGGCGGCGTCCACAGGAAGATGATCAGGAACAAGATCAACGGCTCGGCGGAGACGTCTCCGGTGACAGCCGCCCAGCCGAGCACCGGCGGCATCGCGCCCGATGCGCCGCCGATGACGATGTTCTGAGGCGTGGCCGGCTTGAGCACGACCGTGTAGATCACCGCATAGCCGACGAACGTCGCCAGCGTGAGCCACATCGTGAGCGCATTGACATACTGATGAAGCAGGAACAGCCCGAAGCCGCCCAGAAGGCACGCGAAGACGAGCGTCTGAGTCGAAGTGAGCGCACCGCTCGGAAGCGGACGACGCCGGGTGCGCGTCATGCGAGCGTCGATCTTCTGCTCGACGAGGCAGTTGATGGCGGCGGCCGCGCCCGCGACGAGCGCGATGCCAACGGTCGCGAAGAACACGATACCGGCGCGCGGGAAATCCGGCGTCGCGAGGAACATCCCGATCACCGCGCAAAACACGATCAGCGAGACGACTCGCGGCTTGGTGAGCGCGAGGAAGCTTCGGATCCGGGATTCGGTGAGAGCGAGCGACGTCATCGTGCAAGTTGTCGGGCGGGACGAGGTCAAACCGCTACAACCCGCATCGAACTCGACGCGTGATTCTAGCAGCACGGGGGAGCGTGCGCTTCACCCGATGCGCGACGCCTTCAGCAGGCGCGTGAGGTCGTTGGCGATACCCCGGATGTCGGGGTCCTCCGGGTAGCGCAGCACGAGATTGCCGAGCGGATCGATCACGTACAGCGCGTCGGGCCCGCCGGGCAGCCGAGCGAGCAGATCCGCATCAACCCTGACGATGATGAGGTCGGGATGCTGCGCGAGGAGCGAGGGTGGCGGTGCCGCGTCTCCTGCGACGAGCAACGCGCGGACGACGCGATCCTGATCCTTTCCCTGCATCGTTCGCGCCTGGCGGCTCGCGTATGCGGCTTTGTCGCACGCCGAACCGCAGCCTGCCTGCGCGCCGAAGAGCAGGACCCAGCGACCGTGCAGATCGGCGAGCCGAAAGGGCGACCCGTCGGCGCGCGTTCCGGAGATCGGCGGCGCCGGCGCGGTGGGCAGCAGCGTGCCGTAGTTCGCCGCGGGCGTCCGCGGATAGTGGTAGTACACGACGTACGCAGCGACGATAGGCGCGAGCGACAGCGCTGCGATCAGGACAACGACGTGGCGTCCGCCCGCGCGTTTGGCCGGTTCGGTGCCGACCGGGCGCTGCGGATCGGTATCAGCCATCGCCGCGCGTCACGCGTCGCGGCCGATTGAACCAGAGCCAGAGACCCGCGGTCAGCGCTGCGAACGCGTACCACTGGACCATGTAGACCCGATGCCGTTCGGCGCCGAAATCGGGAAGCGGCCACTCGCGGATCAGACCGTCGTCCGGAACGGGAGCGACGGTAGCCTCGATCACGATCGGCAGCACGCCGAGGCCCATCGCAGCGGCGTAGCGGGCCGGGTCGAGGTTCTGCCAGAGCGCGCCAGCCGGAGGGTCCCGCCGCAGCTCGAGGTAAGCCGAAGACGGCAACTCGATCCGACCCCGTACCGACACGACGCCCGCCGGGGGCGGGACGTCCGGAAGCTGCGATCGCGATGCGAGCTGGGGCACCCAACCCCTGTCGACCAATACCGCGCGACCGTCGGCGAGCAGGAGCGGAGACACGACATCGTAGCCCGCGCGCCCCACGTGCACTTTGTTGTCGATCAGGATTTGCCGCGATGCGACGAACTCGCCGGTAGCGACCACCGGCAGGTAGCGCAGCGCAGACCAATCGGCGTCGGCACCGAGGCTCGCGAGCGAGACGGGTTCGGCGCGCGCGGCGGCATCGAACCGGGCGCGCATCTCTTCCTTCGCATGAAGCCGCTCGCGCTGCCAGTTGCCTGCAAGCACGCAGACGACGATCGCCGCGAGCGCCGCGAGCGCAGCCAACGCGCGCGGCCGAAGCGAGCGTCGCGCGCTTCGGCCGACATCGATCTTCGGATCGGCGCACTCGACGCCGGTCGAAGGTCGTACGCCGCTCATGCGACTGCCTCGACCCGCCTGCTAAACTCCGAGCTCGGAGCGAGTGGGATGAAGATCATCGTCATTGCCGGGCTCGTTGCAGTAATCGCGGCCCTGTTCTCTGCGCTCTACTTCCTCTATCGCGATCGTGGCCGCGGCGAGCGGATGGTGAAGGCCCTCGCGCTTCGCGTCGCGCTCTCGGCGACACTCGTAATCTTTCTCGTCGTCGCATACAAAATGGGATGGATCGCGCCGACGGGCATCCGCTGAACCTGCGTGGCCCCACAGCCTGGTGTGCCGCGACTCGCGGTATAGGGTAAACGCAATCCGGCCACAGGCTTAGCGTGCCGCGAATCGCGTTCGTCTACGGGTCCCGACGAGGCGTCAACGGGCGGACACACACGTCCGCCGGGTTGCCGCGTCACCCGTGACGACGAACCGCGCCACATGCGCCTGTGGCCGGATCGCGCTCACCTGTCGCAACGGCGGCGCCCCGCCCGGCGCGCGCCGCTACAGCCAGTACACGAGCACGAACAGCAACAGCCATACGACGTCGACGAAGTGCCAGTACCACGCGGCCGCCTCGAACGCGAAGTGGTGATGCTTGTCGAAGTGGCCGGCGATCGCCCGGCCGAGCATCACCGAAAGCATGATCGCGCCGATCGTCACGTGCGCGCCATGGAATCCGGTCAGCATGAAGAAAGTCGAGCCGTAGACACCGGTCGAGAGCTTCAGGTTGAGCGCGTGATAAGCGTGGATGTACTCGTACGCCTGGAACCCGAGGAACGTGAAGCCCAGCGCGATCGTCGCGAAGAGCCACGCCTTGAGCTGCGCGCGATGCCCTTGCTTCAGCGCGTGGTGTGCAACGGTCAACGTGAATCCCGACGTGAGCAGGATGATCGTGTTGAGCAGCGGGATACCGATCGCCCCCATCGGCGTGAATTGCTCGGTGAGGTACGGGCCGTTGGTGGGCCACGACGCGACGAAGTCCGGCCAGAGCAGCTGCTGCGACGTGGGGCTGCCCAGGTCGGGAACCGACTGAACCCGAACGTAGAACAGCGCTCCGAAGAACGCCGCGAAGAACATCACTTCCGAGAAGATGAACCAGCCCATGCTCCAGCGGAACGACATGTCCACCTTCTTGTTGTAGAGCCGCTGCTCGGATTCGCCGATCACGGTGCCGAACCATCCGAACAGCATGGTCAGCAGCACCGCGAATCCGGCCAGAACGACCCACGGGCCCGCAGCGTAGGCGTTGAACCACAGCGCGGCGCCCATCCCGAGCAGGAAAAGCGCACAGGAGCCGACGAGCGGCCAATAGGAAGGCTGCGGAACGAAGTAGTAAGGCTTAGCGCCGGACGGATTCATCGATTCAAATTGCGGGCGCGCTTCACCCGCGCCCGCCTTTCCACTAGAGGTTTTATCATGTTTTGTCGTTGCCTTCGACTTCGAAGAACGTGTACGAAAGCGTGATCGTCGAAATGTCCGCCGGCAGCTTGCTGTCAATGACGAAAACCACCGGCATCTCGCGGCGTTCGCCCGGCTGCAGCGTCTGCTTCGCGAAGCAGAAGCATTCGAGCTTCCTGAAATACTGCCCGGCCTCGATGGGCCCGTAGCTCGGCACCGCCTGGCCGGTAAGCGGCCGGTTCGTCGTATTGACGATCTCGAACATCACTTGCCGCACTTCGCCGGGATGGACGTCGATCACCGGCGTGAGCGGATGGAATTGCCACGGAAGCTTGCGGACGTTCGAGTCGAACTCGATGCGCACGTCGCGCGATGCATCGATCTGCGTGTTCGCCACCGCGTCGGGCTGGGCGATGTCGCGGATCCCGGTGACCTGGCAGATCTTTTCGTAGAACGGGACCAGCGCGTAACCGAAACCGAACATCGCGGCGACGATGACGACGAGCTTCGTCAGAAGCGTCCGGTTGTCGCGCAATTGCGTCGCATTCATCGAACACGCTCGTCGGAGCGCCGCAGGTTGCGTCCGATCGCGATGACGAGAAACAGCAGGACGACGGCTCCCATCACACCGATCCCGATCGCTCCTCCGCCCCAGGCTCGAGTGGCGATGATCCCGCCGAAGAAGACGATCGCGATCGAGCAGAGCGTCCACGCGATCCTGCGGTTCGACGCGCGCAGGCGCTGCCGCACGATTTCGTCTTCGCGTTCCATGCCGCTATCGCTCGCTGCCTGTCATACGTGCGAGCCCGGCACCGGTCGCCTGATCCGCGGCGGCGTCTCGAACGTGTGGTACGGGGCGGGCGACGGAACGGTCCACTCGAGCGTATCGGCTCCCTCCCACGGCTTCGCAGGCGCCTTCGCGCCGATCCCGCGTGCGCATTGGACCATCGAGTACAGGAACAGCAGCTGCGACGCTCCGAACCAGAACGCGCCGATCGACGAGACCATGTTCCAGTCGGCGAACTGCTGCGCGTAGTCGGGAATTCGCCGCGGCATTCCGGCGAGCCCGAGGAAGTGCATCGGGAAGAACGCGACGTTGAACGCGACGAGCGACGACCAGAAATGGACCTTCGCGAGCGTCTCGTTGTACATCGTCCCCGACCACTTCGGGATCCAGTAATACGCGCCGCCGAAGAACGCGAAGAGACTTCCCGCGACCATCACGTAGTGGAAGTGTGCGACGACGTAGTAGGTGTCCTGCAGCTGGACGTCGACCGGCATGATCGCGCAGACGAGCCCGGTGAAGCCGCCCATCGTGAACAGGAACAGGAACCCGAGCGCGAACAGCATCGGCGCCTCGAACGTCATCGCGCCGCGCCACATCGTCGCGAGCCAGTTGAAAACCTTCACGCCGGTCGGAACGGCGATCAGCATCGTCGCATACATGTAGAACAGCAGGCCGGCGGTCGGCATGCCGGTCGTGAACATGTGGTGCGCCCAGACGATGAACGACAGGATCGCGATGCCTGCCGTCGCGTACACCATCGACGCGTAGCCGAAGAGCGGTTTCCGCGAGAACGTCGGAATGATCTGCGAGATGATGCCGAACGCCGGCAGGATGATGATGTAGACCTCGGGGTGGCCGAAGAACCAGAAGATGTGCTGGAAGAGCACCGGGTCGCCGCCGCCGGCGGCGTTGAAGAACGACGTGCCGAAATGGCGGTCGGTGAGGAGCATCGTCACTGCGCCGGCGAGCACCGGCATCACCGCGATCAGCAGATAGGCGGTGATGAGCCACGTCCAGACGAACAGCGGCATCCGCATCAGCGTCATCCCGGGCGCGCGCAGATTGAGGATCGTCGTGATGATGTTGATCGAACCCATGATCGACGACGCGCCCATGATGTGGACGGCGAAGATCGTCAGGTCCATCCCCATCCCCACCTGCACGGTGAGCGGCGGGTAGAGCGTCCAGCCGGCCGACGCTCCGCCGCCCGGCACGAACAGGGACGTGACGAGCAGGATCGCCGCGGGCGGCAGCAGCCAGAAGCTCCAGTTGTTCATCCGCGCGAACGCCATGTCAGGCGCGCCGATCATCAGTGGAATCATCCAGTTCGCAAACCCGACGGCGGCCGGCATGATCGCGCCGAACACCATGATCAGCCCGTGCAGCGTGGTCATCGAGTTGAAGAACTCGGGATTGACGATCTGCAGCCCCGGCTGAAAGAGCTCGGCGCGAATGACCATCGCCATCGTCCCGCCGACGAGGAACATCGTGAACGAGAACCACAGGTACATCGTCCCGATGTCCTTGTGATTGGTCGTCGTGAGCCAGCGCGTGATTCCGGTCGGATGATGCGCGTGATCGTCGTGCGCGAGCTCCGGCGCATGAGGTGGGGCGATGCTGCTCATCTCGATGTCTCCACGGCGATGCGGTCGCGCGCTACTTGCGCGCGGCCTTGATGTCCGAAGCCTGCACCGCTTCGCCGGTCTTGTTGCTCCAGCTGTTGCGGGTGTACGTGATCACGGAAGCGAGATCGACGTCGGAGAGCTGCGTCCACGGCGGCATTGCCGTGCCCGGCTTGCCGTTGAGCACGATCGCGATCTGCGCGTCCTTCGGGCCGGTGACGATCTTCGAACCGTCGAGCGCCGGGAACGCGCCCGGCACTCCCTTGCCGTTTGCCTGGTGGCACGCCGCGCAGTTGGCGGCGAAGATGATCGCGCCGCGCGCGATGAGATCGGGGCGCTCCCACACCTTGTTCGGATCGGCGGCCGCAGCGGCGAGCCTGGTTTTCTGCTCACCCGCCCACTTCGCGTAGTCTTCCTTCGACTTCACCTCGACGACGATCGGCATGAAGCCGTGCTCCTTGCCGCAGAGCTCCGCGCACTGGCCGCGATAGGTGCCGACCTTCTCGGCCCGGAACCATGCGTCTCGAACGAATCCCGGGATCGCGTCCTGCTTGACGCCGAATGCCGGCATCCACCACGAGTGGATCACGTCGCCGGCAGTGATCAGCAGCCGGACCTTCGTGTCGACGGGTACGACGAGCGGGTTGTCGACCTCGAGCAGGTAGTTCTCGCCCTTCGGCTCGCGGCCCTGGATCTGCGCGAGCGGCGTCGCGAGATTCGAGTAATAGCCGAACCCTTCCTGCAGGTAGTCGTAATTCCACTTCCACTGGAAGCCCGTGACCTTGATCGTCATGTCGGGCGTCGCCGTGTCCTTCAGCGCGATGATCGACCTCGTCGCGGGGAACGCCATGAAAAGCAGGATGAGGAACGGAATGACGGTCCAGACGATCTCGACGATCGCGCTCTCGTGGAAATGCGCGGCCCGGTGGCCCACCGATTTCCGATGCCGGTAGATCGAATAGAACATCACGCCGAAGACGACGACGAAGATCACTACG
>DASSGI010000378.1:0-8855 GCA_035857655.1 Casimicrobiaceae bacterium
CGCCAGCCTCTATCTGCCGTCGGAATCCGCTACTTCAGCACAACGCGCTCGTAACCCTCGACGATGTCGGTGAAGTATTCGGACAGCGGGAACGGCCGGCCGTACTTCGCGAGGTCGTTCGGTGAGATGTCGGTGAACAGCTTGTTCCACTCGGCCTGCGAGAGCTTCGCCTGCACGAACTGCGGATCGATCCCCGGATACCAGTTGAACTGCTTGACGATCCCCTGGGCCTGAACCTCGGGACTCTCGGCGAGATCGATGAACTTCTTCGCGAGCGCGGCATTCGCGGCCTTCGCCGGGATCACGTAGTACATCGGTTGGCCCGGAAGTCCCGGCTGCGGCAGCGCGAGCTTGATCTTCGGGCTCATCTTGCCGTCGGCCTGCCACGTGTAGAACATGTCGACCCACACCGGCCCCATCGCGATTTCGCCGCGATTCAGCATGTCGAGCGTCCCCGCATTGCCCGGCGTCAGCACGACGTTCTGGTTGAATTCCTTGAGGCTTGCGAGCGACTTGTCGATCACTGCCTTGTCGCTCGCCGCGTAAGGTCCCTTTTCGAGCTTGTCGCCAAGGCCCGAATTCGCCGACACCCATCCCATCACGAACCCGACGCCAGACATCCCGCCCTTGACGCCGTTGTAGCCGAACTGCTTCGGGTTCTTCTTCACCCATTCGGCGAGCTCCGCATAGGACTTCGGAGGCGCTTTGACGAGATCGGGGTTGTATGCGAACGCGATCTGGCTGTGGAACATCGGCAGCACGTAGCCATCGACATTCGCGCCGAGCGCGTTCTTCGCCGTGTCGCGTGAGACGAGCTTGCCTGCCGCGACGTCGTTGCGGTACGGAAGTAGCAGCTTCTCGTTGACCATCGTCGCCGCGCCGCGCTGGTGGACGACCGCGACGTCGACGTCCCAAGCGGCCGCGCCGGCCTTCTGCTGGGCCAGGAGTTTTTCGTAGATCTTCTGCGAGCCGGAATCGCCGGGACCCGTCCCCACGGCGCGCACTTTGACGCCGGGATTCATCGATTCGAATTTCGGGCCCAGATAGTTGGTAATGTAGTCGACCATGTTCTGGTCGCCCGCGGAAATCACGTTGAGCGTGACTTGCGCGGAGGCCGGAGACGCCGCGACGAACGCGGCGGCGAGAGCGGCGGCAAGCATCGAACGGAAGCGCATGGAACCCCCTAGGTACGCGTGGTGGAATCGCGCGGAAACAGCATCAGTGCTTCGCGCGGTACCGCGACCCGCGCGGACGTGCCTTCGTCCATCCGTTCTGGCGCATGCACCCAGACGTCAGTGCCGCCCGCCCGAACGCGATAGCGATAGCCCTGCCCGATGTAGAAAGCCTGTGCGACGACGCCGGGCAGCAGCAGCGCGTCGGCGGGAACGGTCGCGGCGGCGGGAACGAGACGTGCCGCGTCGCCGCGGAAATGCGCGCGCACCGCTCGCCCCTCGCCGCCATCGTTGGCGGCGACAAGCGTCCCATCTGCGCGCTCGACGAGGTCGAGACCGTTGTCGGCGCCCATGAAACCGGCGACGAACGCCGAGCTCGGTCGATGGAACACGACTTCGGGCGTGCCGAACTGAACCACGCGGCCCGCGTCGATCACTGCGATCCGATCGGCGAGCGTCAGCGCTTCCTCGCGATCGTGCGTCACGTAGACGGCGGTGATGCCGATCCGCTGCTGCAGCGCGCGGAGCTCGTGCCGGAGCTCCAGTCGCACTTTGTAGTCGAGATTCGACATCGGCTCGTCGAGCAGAAGCAGCGACGGATTGACGGCCAGCGCGCGACCCAGAGCAACGCGTTGCCGCTGGCCACCCGAAAGCTGCGTGACGGAACGCGGGCCGAAGCCCTCGAGCTGCAGCAGCACGAGCATCTCGTCGACGCGCGCAGCGATCGCGTCCTTGTTCCAGCCGCGCATCCGGAGTCCGTAGCCGATGTTCGCGGCCACGCTCATGTGCGGCCACAACGCATAGCTCTGGAACATCATCGCCGTGCCGCGCTTTTCGGGCGGAAGTCCCAGGATGTCGCGACCCTCGACGCGAATCGCTCCCGAATCCGGAACGACGAAGCCAGCGATCGCGCGCAACAGTGTCGTCTTGCCGCAACCGGAGCTGCCGAGGAGCGCGATCATCTCGCCGCGCGCGACCTCGAGGCTCACGCGATCGAGAACGCGCGTGCCGCCGTACGAGACCGTCAACGAGTCGATGGCGAGATACGGAGTTGTCACTGGATTCCCGTCGGGCGCTTCGTCCGGTTTCAGTATGCCGCGAATTGCGAAGGAGCGGCGATTCTCGCCATGATGCACCGCGTCACGGCCGCCGATCAACGCAGCCCGGCGAAGATTTTCTCGGCGAGCGCACGGGAGACGCCGGGCACCCGCGCGAGGTCGTCGACGCTCGCCGCCTGAACGCCTTTGAGCCCGCCGAAGTGCGCGAGCAGCGCTTGCCGCTTCTTGACGCCGACGCCCTCGATCTCCTCGAGCGATGACCGGGTCCGCGCCTTTGCGCGCCGCGCGCGGTGGCCTTGGATCGCGAAGCGATGCGCCTCGTCGCGGATCTGCTGCAACAGGTGCAGGCCCGGGTGGTCGGGAGGAAGATTGAGCACGGCGTCGCGATCGGGGAAGACGATGTCCTCCTCGCCGGCCTTTCGCGCCGGACCTTTCGCGATCCCGATCAAGCGCGTGCCGTGCAGTCCCTGCTCGGCGAGAACCTCGGCGGCGACCCCGACCTGCCCTTTGCCGCCGTCGACGACGAGGAGGTCCGGCGTCGGGTACTCGCCGGCGACGATCCGCGCGCAGCGCCGCGTCAGCGCCTCCCGCATCGCCGCGTAGTCGTCGCCCGCTTCGGCTGGCGTCACGTTGAAGCGCCGGTATTCCGAGTTCTGCATCGCGTGGCGGTCGAAGATCACGCACGAGGCGACCGCACGCTCGCCCATCGTGTGCGAGACGTCGAAGCATTCGATCCGTTGCGCTTCGGGAGACAGCCCGAGCGCCGACTGCAGCGCCGCGAGCCGATCCTCCTGCGTCGCCTTCTGCGCAAGCTTCTGCCGCACCGCGAACAGCGCGTTCTGCGTTGCCATCGTCAGCCATACGCGGCGCTCGCCGCCGGGGTTGCCGACGATCTCGACACGCTGGCCCGCTTGCGCCGAGAGCACTTCGGCGAGCGCTTCCTGTTCGTCGGCGCCCATCGCGATGATCGTCGGCGGCACGTGCTTCTCGACGTAATGCTGCGCGAGGAACGCCGGCACGACTTCGTCGAGCGCGCCGGCGTCGACGTGCTGCGGAAAGAACGTGCGATCGCCGACGTGCCGCCCGCCACGGATCATCACGACGTTGACGGCAACGAGTCCCCGCTCGGCAGCGGCGGCGACGACGTCGAGGTCGCCGGCCGTCGCGCTCTCGACGAACTGCCGCGACTGCAGCGTGTTGAGCCGCGTGATCTTGTCGCGCAGCCGCGCCGCCCGTTCGAACTCGAGCGCCGCGCTCGCCTGATCCATCTGCGCCTTGAGCTGCGCGAGCACTTCGGTCGTCTTGCCCTGGAGGAAGAGGATGGCGCTCTTCACGTCGTCCGCGTAGTCGGCCTCGCTGATCAGCCCGACGCACGGCGCGCTGCAGCGCTGTATCTGGTGCAGCATGCACGGGCGCGAGCGATTCGCGAAAACGGTCGGCTCGCAGGTGCGAATCTGGAAGACCTTCTGCAGCAGCGCCATTCCTTCGCGCACGGCGCCCGCGCTCGGGAACGGCCCGAAGTATCGGTTCTGGCGATCGAGCTTGCCGCGGTGGAAGCGGAGCTGCGGAAACTTCTCGCCGGTCAGGCACACGTACGGGTAGCTCTTGTCGTCGCGGAAGAGGATGTTGTAGCGCGGCTCGTGCGACTTGATCAGGTTGTTCTCGAGGAGCAGCGCCTCGCCCTCGGAGCGCGTGACGGTCGTCTCGACGCGCGCGACGTGCGCAAGCATCGCGGCGATCCGCGTTTCGTGCGCGCCCTTCTGGAAGTAGCTGGCGACGCGCTTCTTGAGATCGCGCGCCTTGCCGACGTAGAGCGTGCCGCCTGCCGCATCGAACATCCGGTAGACGCCGGGACGATGCGGCAGCGAACCGATCAGCTCGCGTGCGTCGAACGGCGCTTTCGAGGGCGATGTATCCGGCTGTTCGCTCATCGGACTACGCGGCCCGACTGGCAGCTCCGCGACCGAGATGCGCGGCGATCGAATCGAACACCGCGCTGAACATCGCCGCAGTCAGTCGGCCCGTGTTCGTGTTGTAGCGGCTGCAGTGATAGCTGTCGAAGAGCGCTCTTCCGCGCCCGAGATCGTGGCGCGCGCCGTGGGCGAAGCGAAATGCGGAGGCTTTCAGCGCGAGCGCGGAGAGCGCCGCATCGTGCGCGATGCGTCCGAGCGCGAGGAGCGCGCCCCCGACGGGCAGCGCGGCGAGATCCGCGGCGAGAAAACGGTTGCATGCGCGTATCTCCGCCGGCAGCGGCTTGTTGCCCGGCGGAAGACATTTGACCGAGTTCGTGATGCGGCAATCGATGAGCTCCAGTCCGTCGTCGCGCCCGGTTGCAACGGCCCGTGTCGCGAAACCGTACCGGTGCAGCGTCTCGTACAGAATGATGCCGGCGTGGTCACCGGTAAAGGGCCTGCCGCTCGCATTCGCGCCGTGCATTCCCGGCGCGAGCCCGACGATGACGAGCGCGGCGTCGCGCGCACCGAACGGCGGGACCGGGCGACAGAAATAGCCCGGATTCGCGGCGCGGACTTCGTCGAGGAACGCGGCCAGCCGCGTGCAACGGCGGCAGTCGGCATCGTACGTCTGCGCCGCAGGCGATTCTGGCAAAATGGCGCGTGCTTTCATGCGCGTCACGGGGCGGGGCGCGCATCCTAGCACGATCTCATGGCGATCGTTTCGCGCCGCAGACGCTCCCGGCGGCAGCCGCGCCCTTGCGCGGCGAATCCCATCTCCCGATGCTTCCCGTCGAATCCGATCTCGAGCTCCGCAGCCACCTGCCGGCGCAATCCGCAGGCAACGGCAGGAAGCCCCCGCTGCTCTTCGTCCACGGCGGCTACAGCGACGCCTGGTTCTATGAGCCCTATTTCCTCCCCTATTTCGCGAAGAAGGGTTATCCGTCGCACGCGCTGTCGCTGCGCGGACACGGCGCGTCGGGCGGCATCGAGACGCTGTTCGTCGCGGGACTCGATGATTTCGCCGCCGACGTCGCGTATGTCGCAGCGACGTTGCCGGAAGCGCCTGTGCTGATCGGCCACTCGATGGGCGCGGCGATCGTCGAGCGGCTGCTCGCAACGCAGCCGGTCCGCGCCGCGGCGCTCGTTGCGCCCGTGCCTCCCTCCGGACTCATGGCGATGGCCGCGCGGCTCGCAACGGGGCAGCCCGAGTATCCGCTGCAGTTCTCGCAATTCGACCCCGCCGGGTTGTCGCGGCAGGTGCTCGAAGCGCTGCGGCCGTTCTATTTCAGCGACGACGTCGAGCCGGAAATTCTCGCCAAGGCGAGCGCGCACCTCTGCGCCGAGTCACCGCGGGTCCTGCTCGATCTTTCGATGCGGCTGCAATGGCAGCTTCCCGAGCGGAAGGGCGTTCCGCTGTTCGTCCTGGGCGTCGAAGGCGACCGCATCTCGACACCCGACGACGTGCACGCGACCGCCGAACATCACGGAGTCGAGGCGACGCTCGTGCCGGGGCTCGCGCACATGCTGATGCTCGAGCGGGAATGGGAGAAACCGGCGCGCGAGTTGCTGCGCTGGCTGACGACGCTCTAGCGCAAAGCGTCAGGCCACGAGCGCGAGGCGATTGCGCACGAAGCGCTCGAAATCGCCCGCCGGGAGCGGCTTGCTGGCCCAGTAGCCCTGGAAGCAGTGGCAGCCTCGGGCCGCGAGGAACTCGAGCTGCATCTGCGTGCCTACGCCCTCGGCGACCACACGAAGACCCAGCCCGCGGGCGAGGCCGATGATTGCTTCGGTGATCGCCGCGTCGCCGGGGTCGGTCTCCAGGTCGGCGATGAACGAGATGTCGATCTTCAGCGTATCGATCGGAAAGTGCTTCAGGTGCGTGAGCGACGAGTACCCGGTGCCGAAGTCGTCGATCGCGACGGCGAAGCCTTCGTTGCGCAGCAGATGCAGCGCCTTGCGAATCGAGTCGAGGTCGTGGAGCAGGCTCGTTTCGGTCACCTCGAGCTCGATCCACGAGGGCTCGCAACCGGCGGTACGCACGATCTCCGAGATCCGCTGTGCGATGTCGTCACGATAGAACTGGCGCCCCGACAGGTTGATCGAAACGGTGAGGTCGAGGCCGGCGCGACGCCACGCGACGCACTGCTCGGCGGCCGAGCGCAGCACCCACTCGCCGAGCGAGTGGATCAACCCCGACTCCTCGGCGAGCGCGACGAAGACTCTCGGCGACACGCTTCCATGCACCGGATCGTCCCACCGCAGCAGCGCTTCAGCGCCGACGACGCAGCGATCCGCGGTGTTCACGATCGGCTGATAGTGGAGCTTCAATAGATTCGACTTGAGCGCCGCGCGCAGGCTCGTCTCCAGCGCATGCTGCCGCACGCGGTGCTGGGCGAGGTCCGCATCGAGGAACTGATACGTGTTGCGCCCGAGCTCCTTCGACCGATACATCGCGACGTCCGCGTGCTTCAGCAGCGTTTCGGGATCGTCCGAATCGTCGGGATAGACGCTGATGCCGATCGACGACGTGACGTAGATGTCGTGCTCTTCGATGCAGAACGGATGCGCGACGGCGTCGAGGAGCTTTTGCGCGATCCGGCCGAGCATCGCCGGCTCCTCGAAATCCTCGACGACGACCATGAACTCGTCGCCACCCAGCCGCGCGAGCAGGTCGACTTCGCGCAACGCATGCGACAGCGCGCGGCTCACTTCCTTCAGGAGCTCGTCGCCGATCCGGTGGCCGAGCGTGTCGTTGACGTTCTTGAACCGGTCGAGGTCGATGAACAGCACGCCGACCCGCCGTCCCGAGCGCTTCGCCTGCGCGATCGCCTGGACGAGACGCTCCTGCAGGAGCACGCGGTTGGGAAGGCCGGTCAGCCCGTCGCGCGTGGCCATGTGCTGCAACCGCTCTTCGGCGCGGATCCGCAACGACACGTCCTGGACGAACGACAGGATCGAGACGATGTTCCCGTGATCGTCGAGCAGACACGAGTGGTACCACTCGCACCAGATCGTCTCGCCGTCCATCCGCATGTTCCGTGTGAGGCCTGTCGCACGCGGCTCCGCGCCGCTCATCAGGCGTGCAAGGAGCTCCGCGACCGCCCCCCGATCGGCTTCGTGCAGCAGCGGGTTACCGTCGATCGGCATGCCGAGCACTTCGTCGGCGCGCCAACCGAACAGACGCTCGGCCTGCGGCGACCAGCGAACGAGCCGGAAGTCGCGATCCCACTCGAGCACCGCGAGTGGTGTATTGTCGATGTGCGACGAGAGCATCCAGTTCGCGCGCCGCAGCGCATCCTCGTTGCGCTTCTGATCGTGAATGTCGGTGTGCACCGCGTAGATGCCGATCACTTTGCCGGCGGCATCACGATTCGGCGCGTAGTGGATCGCCTCCCAGCGCTCCTCACCCGAGGGCTGCGCGAGCATCTGCTCGACCGACACCACCTCTCCCGCGAGCACGCGATCGAACATCGGCCTCATCTGTTGGTAGCGTTCCTCGCCGAGCACGTCGGCGACGGTGCGGCCCGTGAGCTCGCTTCGCTTCATTCCCAGCCATTCCTCGTTGTGCCGGTTGAGGAAGCGGTAGTGGTAGTCACGATCGATGTAGGCGACGCGCGCGGGCACGTTGTCCATGATGAGCCGCAGCTCGGACTCCGATGCGCGCAGCGCTTCCTGCGCCTTCTTGAGTCCGTGGATGTCGTTCATCAGCACGAATGCGCCGGACACTTCGCCCGACGGCGTCACGTCCGGCACGACGCGGATCGTCATCCACCGCGTGACGCCGTTCGCGCCGGGGACGAGGCGATCGAACGCCGCCGCCTTGCCGTGGGAGGCGCGCGCCATCATCGCCTGCGCGCCCTCGTAGATGTCGGGCCCGACGACGTCGTGCAGCTTGAGCGAAGCGACCTGCCCGGAAGCCAGCCCGAAATACTGGAGGAACGCGCGGTTGACGTACTGGCAGCGCTCCTCGAAGTCGATGTACGCAACCGGCGCCGGGACGCCGTCCATGATCGAACGCAGCTGGCTCTCGCGCGCGGCAAGCGCGTTCTGCGCGACCTTGAGGTCGGTGATGTCGTGTGCGACGACGTACACGCCCTGGATCGCTCCATCGATCCGGTGGTCCGGCACCATGCGCCCGCGGGTCCAGCGCGTGCGGCCGCTCGCGTCGACGAACTCGCGTTCGAATCCGACGGTCTCACTGGCGAACGCGCGATCGTAATCGGGCGCGATCGTATTCATCGTCGCAGCGCCCTTCACCTCGGCGAGCGCCTTGCCGATCACTTCACCTCGGTTGAGGCGGTTCAGGTCGAGGAATGCCTCGTTGACGAATGTGTAGCGGCGCTCCGTATCCAGATAGACGACCGGGTCCGGAATGTTGCCGGTGAACAGGCGCAGCTGCTCCTCGCGCGCGGCGAGCGCCTGTTCAGTCATCTTCAGGTCGTGGATGTCGTATTCGGTGCAGTAGAGGCCGCGCAGCTCCCCTTTCGCATCGAAGTCGGGCGCGACGTGGCCATGCACCCAGCGCTGTGCGTCGTCGGGAGGACTGTCGATGCGCTCGTACTCGATGTTCTCGCCGCCCTGCGCGCGTTCGAGTACCGGCCGCATGAACGACGCGACGTCCGGAGCGAGCACCTCGAACGGCGTGCGGCCGTAGATCTGGTCCTGCGGGC
>DASSGI010000379.1:0-7133 GCA_035857655.1 Casimicrobiaceae bacterium
CGCCGCTGCAGAATCTCTTCGGGATCGTGACGCCGTCGGGCCTGCATTTCGAGCGCCACCACGCAGGAGTGCCGGAGATCGATCCGCACCAGCATCGCTTGATGGTGCACGGGATGGTCTCGAATCCGCGCGTCTTCACGATGGACGACATCCTTCGCTTCCCGTCGGTGAGTCGCATCCACTTCATCGAATGCGGCGCGAACACCGGAATGGAATGGGCGAACGTGGCGGTGCCGACGGTGCAGTATTCGCACGGGATGATCGGCTGCAGCGAATGGACGGGCGTCCTGCTCTCGACGCTGCTCGACGAATGCGGCGTGGACCGCCGTCGCGCGAAATTCGTGCTTGCCGAAGGCGCTGACGGCGCATCGCTCACCCGCTCGATTCCGATCGAGATGGCGCTCGACGACGTGATCGTCGCCTACGGTCAGAACGGCGAGATGGTGCGCCCCGAGCAGGGCTATCCGCTGCGACTCGTCGTGCCCGGCGTCCAGGGCGTCTCGAGCGTCAAGTGGCTGCGGCGACTGAAGGTCGGCGACGCGCCGTGGAATAGCCGAGAAGAGTCGCTGCACTACGTCGACCTGATGCCGGGTGGCGTTCATCGCCAGTACACGTGGATCCAGGAAGCGAAGTCGGTGATCACGACGCCGTCCGGCGGACAGGTGATCCTCGACCGCGGCCAGTACGAGATCACCGGTCTCGCCTGGTCCGGGCGCGGGCGAGTGAAGCGCGTCGACGTCTCGACCGACGGCGGGCGCAACTGGCGGACCGCGCGGCTGCAGCAACCGGTGCTCGCCAAGGCGCTGACGCGCTTTCGTATCGACTGGACCTGGAACGGGAGCGGCGCGCTGCTGCAATCGCGCGTCGTCGACGAGACGGGCTACGTGCAACCGTCGTATCGGCAACTGCGTGAAGTGCGCGGGACACGGTCGATCTATCACAACAACGCGATCCAGACCTGGCGCGTCGATCCGAGCGGCGAGGTGAGCAATGTCCAGGTCATGTCGTAGCGGTACCGGCAGTCGTAGCGGTAGCGGCAGCGGCGGGATCGGCTGGCTCGCCGGCGCGGCGCTCGTGCTCGCAGTGTCGACGAGCGCTGCGCAAGCGCCGGGCGCGGGGAAATTCGGACTCGGCAAGTCGGCGACCCCCGAAGAGATCGCCGGCTGGGACATCGACGTCAAGCCCGACGGCACGGGGCTTCCTCGCGGACGGGGCAGCGTTGCCGAGGGCCAGGCGATTTACGACGCGAAGTGCGCGAGCTGTCATGGCACTTTCGGCGAGAGCAACAGCTACCTGCAAATTGCCGGAGGCGTTGGAACGCTCGCGTCCGATTCGCCGATTCGAACCACCGGCAGCAAGTTGAACTACGCGACGACGCTCTTCGATTACATCCGGCGCGCGATGCCGTTCAACGCGCCGCAATCTCTCACCGCCGACGAGGTTTATGCGCTCACCGCGTACGTGCTGAACTTGAACGACATCGTGGGCGCCGATGCGGTGCTCGACCAGGATTCGCTGCCGAAGCTCAGGCTCCCGAATCGCGACGGGCTCACCACGGCGCACGGCTTCATGCGCCGCGATGGGAAGCCCGACACCGCCAATGTCGCATGCATGAAGAACTGCGTCGGCGAAGTGCGGCTGTCGTCCGAAATGCCGGCATACGCGCTCGATCAGCACGGCAATCTCGCCGATCAGCGGCGCGCAATGGGCGCGATCGAGGGTCTCACGACGGTCGCTGTCGCGACAGCCACATCGAAACCCGCAACGAACGCCGTCACGGGTCTCGATCTCGCCAAGCGATTCGGGTGCATGGCCTGTCACGCGGTCGATGCGAAGCTCGTCGGGCCTGCGTTCCACGATGTCGCCGCCCGTTACGGTCGCCCTCCGCAGCCCGACGCCGAAGCGCGACTCGTCGCGAAGCTGAAGAGCGGAGGCTCCGGGGTGTGGGGCGACGTCGCGATGCCCGCGCAACCGCAAGTGAGCGCGGCGGATGCGCGGACGATCGTTCAGTGGATTCTCGGTGGTAAGTAGGGTCAGACAGATAAATAGGGTCAGAGACGACTTTTGTTCGAAGCGCGCCAGTCCTCCGACGAGGAAAAGTCGTCTCTGACCCTACTTACCCATGGCGTAATACAATCTACGTTGTCATTCGGAAAGGATGGACGATGGACGGGAAGCGCAGGGAAGTCCTGAAAACCGGCGGCGGCCTGACGCTGCTCTCGCTCGTGATGGCGGCGGGATGGCTGCGCCCGGGCGACGCGCTGGCGGCGGACTGGAACAAGGCGGCGTTCGAGGCGAAGACGCTCGACGACACGATGAAGGCGCTGGGTGGATCGGCACCGGCGCAAAGCAAGGACGTCGCGTTCGTGAACACGCCCGATATCGCCGAGAACGGCGCCGTGGTTCCGATCGGCATCGTGAGCTCGATCCCGAAGACCGAATCGATCGCGATACTGATCGAGAAGAATCCGAACATGCTCGCAGCGGTGTTCGACATTCCGGCCGGGACGGATCCCGCGATCAGCACGCGGGTGAAAATGGGTCAGAGCTCGAACGTGTATGCGCTCGTGAAGGCCGACGGCAAATACTTCACCGCGGTCAAGGAGATCAAGGTGACGCTGGGCGGCTGCGGCGGCTAGAAGCGACGCTTTGCGAGCGGGGCTCAACAGGAGGAGCACGAGATGCCAGATCCGATGAAAATCCGCGCGAACCTCGCGGGCGATTCGACCGAAGTCAAGGTGCTGATGAGCCACGAGATGGAGACGGGCCAGCGCAAGGACGCGCAGGGGAAACCGATTCCGGCATGGCACATCCAGAACGTCACGGCGACGTGGAACGGAAAGACCGTGCTGACCGCCGAATGGGGTCCGGCCGTATCGAAAAACCCGTTCCTGTCGTTCAAGTTCAAGGGCGGCGCGAAGGGCGACAAGGTCCAGATCACATGGGTCGACAACAGGGGCGAGAAGCGCACCGACGAAGCAGTCATTGCATAACGAGGCGCCCGACGCGCTTGTCGCGGCCCCACTGACGCAGCGGTGATCGCGGGAACTGCGAGCCAATCGTCGTATTCGAGTTTTCTTGGAGGAATCCATGCGATTTGACCACCGGCGCGCCGCGCAGGCCGCGGTATGCGCGTTGACGCTCGCCGCCGCTTTCGCGTTCGGCCAGGGCACCACCGTCGACGAAATCGCCAAGTACCGCGCAGCGCTGCAGGACGGCAATCCGGCCGAGCTCTGGGAGGCGCGCGGCGAGGACCTGTGGAAGCAGAAGCGTGGTCCCACGGGCGCCTCGCTCGAGGCGTGCGATCTCGGCCTCGGCCCCGGCGTCGTCAAGGGCGCCTATGCGCAGCTTCCGCGCTATTTCGCCGATGCCGATCGCGTGCTGGACCTCGAGTCGCGAATCGTCTGGTGCATGGGCACGCTGCAGGGGATCAGCGAAGCCGATGCGAAGCGCGGTGTGTTCGGCAGTCCCGATCGCAAGTCCGACATGGAAGCGTACGTCGCGTACGTGACGTCGGAGTCGCGGGGGATCAAGATGAACGTCCCCCTGGCGCATCCGAAGGAGCAGGAAGCCTATCGGATCGGCGAGAAGATCTTCTACTTCCGCGGCGGCACGCACGACTTCGCGTGCGCGACCTGTCATGCCGAGGACGCGAAGCGGATCCGGCTCCAGGATCTGCCGAACCTCACGGCGAAGGAGGGCGCGCAGAAGGCGTACACGAGCTGGCCGGCGTATCGCGTTTCGCAAGGCGAGCTGCGGACGTTCCAGTGGCGCCTCAACGACTGCTTCCGCCAGCAGCGCTTTCCGGAGCTGCTGTTCGGGTCCGACGCTTCGGTTGCGCTCACGATGTTCCTCGCCCGCAATGCGAACGGCGCGCCGTTCGAGGCGCCGGCGATCAAGCGTTAGACGGAGAAACGGAATGCAACCGAAGACTTTGACGTGGATCCTCGCTGCAGCGGCCGTCGCGCCGGTGATTCTTTTCGGCTGCGCGACTGCGCCAAGCGACACGGAGACGAGCGCGAAAGCCGCGGCAATGATGAAAAGTTCGTTCCGCGAGCAGGGACAGGCGAAGCTCGACCGGCTCGCCCAGGACGACATGCAGAAGACGTGCAGCGAATATGCGGGCAAGACGTTGCCGAAGGACGTCGCCGGGCGGATCGAGAAGGCGAACCTCGCGGCGATCAAGTGGCCGGCCGACGGCAAGCTCGTCGGTGATTGGAAGAACGGCGAAAGAATCGCGCAGGAAGGGCGCGGGATGCAGTATTCGGACGATCCGAAGCAACCCGCCGGCGCAAATTGCTATGCGTGCCATCAGCTTGCCCCGCAGGAGCTCTCGTTCGGCACGATCGGTCCGAGCCTCTACCAGTTCGGCAAGCAGCGCGGCTACACCGACGAGATGCGCAAATACGCGTACGGCAAGATCTACAACGCCGAAGCGTACAGCGCGTGCACGAACATGCCGCGCTTCGGGCACAAAGGCATCCTCACCGAGAAGCAGATCACCGACGTCGTCGCGCTGCTGATGGACCCGGCGTCGCCGGTCAACAAATAGCGCTCGAGCGACGGCCGAGCGATCGGCCTCGCGGCATGCATCCCTCGAGCCTCTCGATGAATCGTCGCGAATTCCTCCACGCGATTGCGGCAGCCGCAGCGGCCGGGCTGCCGGTCGGCGCGAAGGCTGCGCTCGACCTCTCGGCCGGCGCGGCGTTCTACGACGGGCTCGAGCGCTTCGGCAACGTGAGCCTGTTGCACTTCACCGACTGCCATGCACAGTTGAATCCGATTCGTTTCCGCGAGCCGAACGTGAATCTCGGCGTCGGCTCCGCGGCAGGAAGGCCGCCGCATCTCGTCGGCGAGGCGCTGCTGAAGCACTTCGGAATCCGCGCCGGGACGCGCGAAGCGCACGCCTTTACATACCTCGACTACGTCGCCGCAGCGCGGGCCTATGGCGAGCTCGGCGGGTTTGCGCATCTCGCAACGTTGATCAAGAAGTTGCGCGCGTCGCGCCCGGGCGCGCTGCTCCTCGACGGCGGCGACACGTGGCAGGGCTCGGCGACCGCGTTGTGGACGAAGGGCCAGGACATGATCGACGCACAAAAGGCGCTTGGCGTCGACGTGATGACCGCGCATTGGGAATTCACGTACGGCGCCGAGCGCGTGAAGGACGTCGTCGACAAGGACTTCGCGGGGCACATCGATTTCGTCGCGCAGAACGTGAAGACTGCCGACTTCGGCGATCCCGTCTTCACGCCGTACGTGATCCGCACGGTGAACGGCGTCGCGGTCGCGATCATCGGCCAGGCGTTCCCGTACACGCCGATCGCGAATCCACGCTATTTCGTCGCGGACTGGACGTTCGGCATCCAGGACGAAGCGCTGCAGAACGTCGTCGACGAAGCGCGCGGGAAGGGGGCGCAGGCGGTCGTGCTGCTCTCGCACAACGGAATGGACGTCGATCTGAAGCTCGCCACGCGCGTGCGCGGCATCGACGCGATCCTCGGCGGGCACACGCACGACGGCGTTCCGCAGCCGACGATCGTCGACAACGCGGGCGGCAAGACGCTCGTCACCAACGCCGGCAGCAACGGCAAGTTTCTCGCGGTGCTCGATCTCGACGTCAAGGGCGGACGCGTCGCCGACTACCGGTATCGTCTCGTCCCCGTCTACAGCGCGCTGCTCCCGCCCGACCCAGAGATGGCCGCGCTCGTCGCTCGTCATCGCGCGCCTTTTGCCGCGAAGCTCGACGAGAAGCTCGCGGTGACCGAGGGGCTTCTCTATCGGCGCGGCAACTTCAACGGCACCGCCGATCAGTTGATCCTCGACGGGCTGATGGCGGAGAAGAATGCCGAGATCGCGTTCTCGCCCGGCTTCCGCTGGGGCACGACGCTGCTGCCAGGACAGGCGATTACGCTGGAGCACGTGATGGATCAGACGGCGATCACGTATCCGTACGTGACCGTCAACGAATTGAGCGGCGAGACGATCAAGACGATCCTCGAGGACGTCGCCGACAACCTTTTCAATCCCGATCCGTACTACCAGCAGGGCGGCGACATGGTGAGAGTGGGCGGACTCTCGTATGCGATCGCGCCGAACGCACCAATGGGACAGCGGATCTCGGCAATGACGCTGCGCGGCAAGGCGATCGAGGTGAAGAAGACCTACAAGGTCGCCGGCTGGGCCCCGGTGTCCGAGGAAGCGAAGGCGGCGGGCGGCGAGCCGATCTGGGATGTGATGACGCGCTATCTCAAATCGAAGAAAACGGTCGCGCCGCTGACGCTGAATCTTCCCATGGTCGAAGGGATGTCGGGCAACCTCGGAATGGCATAGCGCGGACGGCGCAGCGCGGAGTGCGCCCCGTTCGCGCCGCATATCAGCGGGCGGGCTATTTCACCGTCACCCGCGCGAACTTCCGCTTGCCCGCTTGCACGACGACCGTGCTGCCGGCGGTTATGACGAGCGCCTTGTCCGCGACCGCTTCGCCGTCGACCTTGAGGCCGCGCTGCGCGATCAGCCGCAGCGCCTCGGACGTCGAATCGACAATGCCGGCGCGCTTTGCAAGCTGCGCAATCGTCAGGCCCGCCCCTGCGGTGGTGAGTGTGACTTCCGGCATATCCTCCGGCACGGCGCCCTGGCGGAACCTCGCCTCGAACTCGGCGAGCGCGTGCTCGGCAGCGGGCTTGCCATGGAAGCGCTCGACGATCTCAAGTCCAAGCGCGACCTTGGCGTCACGCGGATTGCGTCCGTCGAGGCATTCGCGGCGCAGCTTCGCAATCTCAGGCTCCGGACGGAACGACAGGAGCTCGTAATAGCGCCACATCAGCTCGTCCGAGATCGACATCAGCTTTCCGAACATCTCATTCGGCGGCTCAGTGATGCCGACGTAATTGTCGAGCGACTTCGACATCTTGTTGACGCCGTCGAGCCCTTCGAGCAACGGCATCGTGAGGATGCACTGCGCAGGCTGGCCGTAGTGCTTCTGCAGCTCGCGTCCGACCAGCAGATTGAACTTTTGGTCAGTACCGCCGAGCTCGATATCGGCGCGCAATGCCACCGAGTCATACCCCTGAACCAGCGGATACAGGAACTCATGGATAGCAATGGGCTGATTGCCGCGATAGCGCTTGCCAAAG
>DASSGI010000380.1:0-28517 GCA_035857655.1 Casimicrobiaceae bacterium
GCCATACGACTGCGGCGATCAGAAGGAGGAGGAGCGGCAGGAACGGGCTGTAGCCCGGCGCACTCGCGCTGAGCCCGGCTGCGGATTGCGCGGTCCCGGAAGCATGCACCATTTCACTTCCCCTCTGTCTTCGGCTCGGGCGGCGGGGGAGCGGGCTGCGCGGGCGGGTTCAGGTTCACGGTGATCCCTTGTTTCGCGAGCATGTCGCGAAGCTGCGCATCGTTATTCCGCACGGTGAGCTCGCCGAGCGCCTTCACCATCTCGCGATACAGCTGCTCGAGCTGCGCAGACTGCTGGATGTATTGCGCGCGCTGGGTCACCTCGGCCTGCGCGACTCGATTCTGGCTGAACAGGATCATGTTGGCGATCGCGAGCAGCACGCAGATCGCGGCGAGCACGGTCAGGATCAGGAACTCGTTCTTCTTTAGCATGAAAATCCTGTAGGGGCGATGCGGGGCGTCGCCATTCTACAGGGTAGGCCGGGGGTGCTCCGCGGATCGGGGCGGGCGTGGCGGCCGCGCGATGCACCCAAAACAAAGTGAGGAAATGCCAGCGTTCCCGCCTCCGGCACACTTCCGCCCTGCTCGACGACGTCGGCGAGAAGGGTGAACGTGATGAACAGGCTTTCTGGTTCGGCCCCAACTTTAGACGCGATCGCTTTTTTGTACAATGGCGGCTCCATGCTGCTGATGATCGACAACTACGATAGCTTCACCTACAACCTCGTCCAGTACCTGGGCGAGCTCGGTGCGGACGTCCACGTTCAGCGCAACGACGCGATCTCGCTCCATCAGATCGCCGCGTGGGAGCCGGACGCGATCGTGATCTCTCCGGGGCCGTGCACGCCGACCGAGGCCGGCATCTGCGTGCCGCTGATCCAGCGTTTTGCCGGCAAGATTCCGATCCTCGGCGTCTGCCTTGGCCACCAGGCGATCGGGCAGGCGTTCGGCGGGCGCATCGGTCGCGCCCAGTACGTGATGCATGGCAAGGTCTCGCCGGTGACGCACGACGCCCGTGGCGTGTTCAGCGGGCTCCCCACGCCGCTCACCGTCACTCGATACCATTCGCTCGCCATCGAGAGAGCGACGATGCCGGCCTGCCTTGAAGTGACGGCGACAGCGGATGACGGCGAAGTGATGGGCGTGCGCCACCGCGAGCTCGCGGTCGAGGGCGTGCAGTTCCACCCCGAAGCGATCCTCACCGAGCACGGCCACGCGCTGCTCAAGAATTTCCTCGACGGCGCATCGAAGCACTGAGCGGGTAAGGAGCCGTAATGGCCATCACGCCCCAGGAGGCACTGCAGCGCACGATCGAGCATCGCGAGATCTTCGGCGACGAGATGCTCTCGATCATGCGCAGGATCATGAGCGGCGAGCTCACTCCGGTGATGATCGCGGCGCTCACCGTGGGCCTTCGCGTCAAGAAGGAGACGATCGGCGAGATCGCCGCCGCCGCCCAGGTGATGCGCGAGTTCGCAACCCGCGTCGACGTGCCGGACCGCGACAAGCTCGTCGACATCGTCGGCACGGGTGGCGACGCGTCGCACACGTTCAACATTTCGACGGCATCGATGTTCGTCGCCGCGGCAGCGGGCGCACGTGTAGCGAAGCACGGCGGACGCTCGGTATCGTCGAAGTCCGGAAGCGCGGATGTTCTGGAAGCGCTCGGCGCGAACATCATGCTGACGCCCGAGCAGGTCGCGCGATCGATCGAGGCGACCGGCATCGGCTTCATGTTCGCGCCTTCGCATCACAGCGCGATGAAGCACGCCGCGCCCGTGCGCAAGGAGCTGGGCGTGCGGACGATCTTCAACATTCTCGGCCCGCTCACCAACCCGGCCAGCGCACCGAACCAGCTCCTCGGCGTGTTCCATCCGGATCTGGTCGGCATCCAGGTGCGCGTGCTGCAGCGGCTCGGCAGCAAGCACGTGCTGGTCGTCTACGGGAAGGACGGGATGGACGAGGTGTCGCTCGGTGCGGCGACGATGGTCGGGGAGTTGAAGGACGGTGAAGTCCGCGAGTACGAGATCCACCCCGAGGATTTCGGGCTGCGGATGATCTCGAATCGCGGACTCAAGGTCACCGACGCTGCGGAATCGAAGACGATGGTGCTCGAGGCGCTCGAGAACGTCGAGGGGACGCCGCGCGAGATCGTCACACTGAACGCGGGCGCGGCGCTCTATGCTGCCGATGTCGCGGAGTCGATCGCCGACGGAATCCTGCGCGCGCGCGAAGCGATCGCCTCGGGCGCCGCGAAGCGCAAGCTCGACGAGTTCGTCGCGTTCACGCAGAAGCAGAGCGCGACGACCGGCTGATCCGGAACCGCGATGGCGGACATCCTCGCGCGGATCCTCGCGACGAAAGCCGACGAGATCGCCGCGGCACGGCGCGCGTGTCCGCTGCACGACGTCGAAGCTCGCGCTCGCGAGATGCCGCCGCCGCGCGATTTCGAAGGCGCGCTGCGCTCCCATCTGAAGATGGGACGCTCCGCGGTGATCGCCGAGATCAAGAAAGCGAGCCCGAGCCGCGGCGTGCTGCGCGAGAAGTTCGACCCGCCGGCGATCGCCGCAAGCTACGCGGCTGCAGGCGCCGCGTGTCTCTCGGTCCTGACCGATCGCCAATACTTCCAGGGCGCGCCCGAGTACCTGGTCAGCGCACGCACCGCATGCGAGCTGCCGGTTCTCCGCAAGGATTTCATCGTCGACCCGTACCAGATCGGCGAGTCGCGCCTGCTCGGCGCCGACGCGATCCTGCTGATCGTCGCTGCGCTCGACGACGCGCGACTCGCCTCGCTCCACGCTGCGGCGCGCGGCTTCGGCATGGCCGTGCTCGTCGAAGTGCACGATGCGCGCGAGCTCGAGCGCGCGCTTGCGCTCGGCTCGCGCTTGATCGGCATCAACAATCGCAACCTGCGCACGTTCGAAACATCGCTATCGACGACGATAGAGCTCGCGCCGCGCGTACCAAGGGAAACGATCGTCGTCACGGAAAGCGGCATTCTCTCGCATGCCGATGTCGCGCTGCTGCGCGGGCACGGTGTCCACGCGTTCCTCGTCGGCGAAGCGTTCATGCGCGCCGAGGATCCAGGGAAGGCGTTGTCGGCACTGTTCGGCTAGCGCGCCCGCCCGGCGAGGCGGCGCCGCCCTTCCCCCGTGCACGGCCCGGGCTTTGCTCGATGCCGGTGCTATCATTCGCCGCGTCAAACCGCGGAGCACGGACGTGTCGGCAATCGTCGCCGAGGGCATAGCCAAGCATTGGACGACCGCCGACGGTGACGTGCGCGCGGTCGACGGGCTCTCGTTCGCGTTCGATCGCGGCACGCTCAACGTGCTGCTCGGTCCGTCGGGTTGCGGCAAGTCGACGACGCTGCGGTTGATCGCGGGCCTCGAGATCGCCGACGCGGGGCGCATCCTGATCGATGGCCGCGACGTGACCGGCCTTCCGCCTGCGCGACGCGACATCGCGATGGTTTTTCAGAGCTACGCGCTGTTTCCGCACCTGCCCGTTTCCGAGAACATCGTGTTCGGACTCAAGGTGCGCAAGGTTCCGGCGGCCGACATCGCGAAGCGCCTGACGCGCACTGCAGAGCTTCTCGGCCTCGCGGCGCTGCTCGACCGCAAGCCCTCGCAACTCTCCGGCGGACAGCAGCAGCGCGTCGCGCTCGGCCGCGCGATCATCGCCGAAGCGCCGGTGTGCCTGATGGACGAGCCGCTGTCCAATCTCGACGCGCAATTGCGGCAGGAGATGCGCGCGGAGATCCGCAATCTGCAGCGCCAGCTCGGCATCACGATGGTCTACGTGACGCACGACCAGGTCGAGGCGATGTCGATGGCCGACCGCGTCGTGTTGCTCAACCGTGGAAGGATCGAGCAGAACGCGGCGCCGGTTGACCTTTACGAGCAGCCCGCGAACACGTTCGTCGCGCGCTTCATCGGCACGCCGCCGATGAACCTGCTCGCGCTCGCGCACGGCGACGGCGCCGCGGTGATCGCCGGAACCGACGGGCCTGCGGTTGCAGGCGCCGACTGCGCGGGGATGACGCTCGGTGTCCGGCCCGAACATGTGACGATTGCGATGGATCGCGGCGTCGCCGCCACCGTCGCGGGGATCGAGTATCTCGGCGCCGACTCGCTCGTCAGTTGCCGCGTGGGTTCGGCGATGCTCGCCGCGCGCGTCTCGGGCAGCGTCGGGTTTGCGCCCGGCGATCCCGTGCGCCTCGCTTGGGCGCGCGGCGCCCAGCACATCTTCGCGTCCGACGGAACGCGGCGCGAGGCGCCGCTGCGTCACGAAACCGCGACGATGTTCGCGTAAAAGAGCAGGGTCAGAGACGACTCTCATGAGGAAGCTGACTGACCGCGCGGACTGGAAAATCGTCTCTGACCCTACTTTTTTTCACCCGGGAGGAAAGCCATGTTCAACGAACTTGTTCGTCGCGGGGCTGCTGTCGTTGCCGCGATGCTGGCAGCGACGATCGGCGCGATCGCGTTTGCCCAGGCACCAGTCGAAGTGCCGTTCTACTTTCCGGTCGCCGTGGGCGGCCCGATCACCAAGCTGATCGACGCGTACGCCGCCGACTTCGAGAAGGAGAACCCCGGCATCAAGGTGAAGCCGATCTACTCGGGAACCTACCAGGACACGATCACGAAAGCGCTCACTGCCGTCAAGGGCGGCGAGCCTCCGGTCACGTCGATCCTGCTTTCGACGGACATGTTCACGCTGATCGACGAGGAGGCGATCGTCCCGTTCGACGAGCTCATCAAGACGCCGGACGACCAGAAGTGGCTGAAGAGCTTCTACCCGGCGTTCATGGAGAACAGCCAGACGGACGGCAAGACGTGGGGCATTCCGTTCCAGCGCTCGACGATCGTCCTTTACTGGAACAAGGAGATGTTCAAGGAGGCAGGGCTCGATCCGAACAAGGCGCCCGCGACCTGGCAGGAGATGGCCGACCACGCGCAGAAGCTCACGAAGCGCGACGCATCGGGCAAGGTCACGCAATGGGGGATCCAGATTCCGTCGTCGGGATTTCCGTACTGGCTCTTTCAAGCGCTCGCGATCGAGAACGGCATCAACCTGATGAACTCGGCCGGCACGGAGACCTACTACGACAAGCCCGAGGTGATCGAGGCGCTGCAGTACTGGGTCGATCTCGCGCGAAAAGCAAAGGTCCACCCCGAAGGGATTGTCGAATGGGGAACGACGCCGAAGGATTTCTTCGAGAAGAAGATGGCGATGATGTGGACGACGACCGGCAACCTCACGAACGTCCGTGCCAACGCGAAGTTCGATTTCGGCGTTGCGATGCTTCCGGCAGGCAAGCAGCGCGGCAGCCCGACCGGCGGCGGCAACTTTTATCTCTTCAAGAAGAGCACGCCGGCGCAGCAGCAGGCGGCGTTCAAGTTCATCAAGTGGATCACGACGCCCGAGCGCGCAGCGCAATGGGGGATCGACACCGGTTATGTCGCCGTGCGCGCCGACGCATGGGATACCGCTGCGATGAAGCAGTACGTCGCCGGATTCCCGGCGGCGGCCGTTGCGCGCGACCAGCTACCGTACGCGAAAGCGGAACTGTCGACGCACGACAATCAACGCGTCACCAAGGCGCTCAACGACGGGCTGCAGGCGGCGTTGACGGGCACCAAGACACCGGATGTCGCGCTGAAAGATTCGCAGCGCGAAGCCGAGCGCCTGCTGCGGCCATACAAGAAATAGGGTCAGAGACGAATTAGCCAGCGCGGCAAGAAGCAGGGTCAGAGACGACTTAATGGTTTCTCCATGACGCGAACCGCTCAGTGGCTCTACGGCTGGTTGCTGCTGCTGCCGGCGGCTCTGCTCCTTGCGGTCTTCACCCACTACCCGGCTGTCGCGACGTTCTGGCACAGCCTTCACGCGACGCCGAAGGGAAGCCGCGCTGCCGCCTGGGTCGGGCTCGACAACTACGGGCAGTTGATCGACGACCCGATCTTCTGGAAGGCGCTCGTCAACAATCTGTGGTTCGCGGTGGGCACGATTCCCGCGTCGATTGCGCTCGCGCTCGCAATGGCCGTCTGGGTGAACGGCAGGATCAACGGACGCGGATTCCTCCGGCTCGCGTACTTCACGCCGACAGTGCTGCCGATGATCGCCGTCGCGAACATCTGGCTGTTCTTCTACACACCTGAATACGGGTTGCTCGAGAAGGCGACGGCCTTCTTCGGCGCCGGCACCCACAACTGGCTCGGAAGCAAGGACACGGCGCTCGCCTGCCTGATGGTCGTCACCGTGTGGAAGGAAGCGGGATTCTTCATGATCTTCTACCTCGCCGCGCTGCAGACGATGTCGCCGCATCTTGCGGAGGCGGCTGCGATCGAGGGCGCCTCGCGCGTGTACTTCTTCCGGCGCGTGACGTTTCCGCTGCTGATGCCGACGACGTTCTTCGTGCTCGTGAACGCCGTGATCAACGCGTTTCGCCTCGTCGATCATGTCGTCGTGATGACGCGCGGCGGCCCCGACAACGCAACCTCGCTCCTTCTCTACTACATCTACGAGATCGGGTTCCGGTTCTGGGATTCGGCTTACGCGGGGGCGCTCACGATGGTGCTCCTCGCGTTGCTCGCGAGCGTCGCGCTCGTGCAATTCTGGTTCCTCGAGCGCAAGGTCCATTATCAATGACGCACGTGTACGCCTCGCGCGGCATTCCGCGCGCGCTGGAGACCGTCGGCGCGTGGCTGCTGGGCGTGCTGTGGATCCTGCCGCTCGTCTACGCCGCATGGACGGCATTCCATCCGCCCGAGTTCGCAACGCGCTTCATCCTCGGCGCGCCGATCACGCTCGATAATTTCGCGAAGGCGTGGGAGGCCGCCCCGTTCGCGCGCTACTACGTGAACACCGTCCTACTCGTCACGCTCGTTCTCTGCGCGCAGCTCGTGCTGGTCACGCTTGCTGCGTACGCGTTCGCGCGCTTCGATTTTCCCGGACGCAACGTCCTCTTCGCGCTGGTGCTCGTCCAGCTGATGGTGATGCCGGATGTGCTGATCGTCGAGAACTACCGGACGATGTCCGCGCTCGGCTTGAAGGACACGATCGTAGCGATGGCGCTTCCGTACATGGCGAGCGCGTTCGGCATCTTCCTGCTGCGACAGACGTTCAAGACGGTGCCGCGCGAGCTCGACGAGGCGGCGCGCGTCGAGGGCTGCGGCCCGATCGCGTTGCTGTGGAAGGTCTACGTGCCGCTTGCCCGGCCCGTCTACCTTGCGTACGCGCTCGTGTCGGTCAGCTACCACTGGAACAATTTCCTCTGGCCGCTCATCATCACGAATTCGGTCGAGGCGCGGCCGCTCACCGTCGGGTTGCAGGTGTTCTCGTCCGGTGACCAGGGAATCGACTGGTCGGTGATCACCGCGGCGACGCTGATCACGACGGCGCCGCTGCTGATCGCCTTCCTTCTCTTTCAGCGCCAGTTCGTGCAAAGTTTCATGCGGGCGGGGATTCGATGAAGCTCATCACGTGGAACGTTCAATGGTGTCGCGGCGTCGACGGGCGCGTGGATCCCGCCCGGATCGTGGGCGAGGCGCGCGCGCTCGCCGATTTCGACGTGCTGTGTCTGCAGGAAATCGCAGACAACTTTCCGGATCCGCGTCTCGCCGGCAACACGGACGAGGACCAGTTCGCGACGCTCGCTGCGCTGCTGCCCGGCTATGCAGCGGCTCCGGGAATCGCCACCGATCATCCCGCGGACGGCGGACGCCGCCGGCGATTCGGCAACATGGTCCTGTCGCGGCTTCCGATGCGACAGGTCTACCGGCATCTGCTGCCCTCGCCGATCGATCCCGGATTGAACGGGATGCCGCGCATCGCCGTCGAAGCAGTCGTCGCGGCGCGGTTCGGGGAAGTTCGCGTGATCACGACGCATCTCGAGTATTACTCGCAGAAGCAACGCAGCGCGCAGATCGAAGCCCTGCGCGCGATCTACGCCGAGGGGCACGGTCATGCGAAGGCCGGCACGATCGTCGACACGACGGGGGGTCCGTTCCACACTTATCTGCGTCCGGCGGCGACGATCGTCACCGGCGACTTCAACCTGGAGCCGGACAATCCGCTGCACGCGCGGATGAAAGCCGCGTTCGCCGACGGAACGCCGCCGCTCTTCGATGCGTGGGAGGTCGCGCATCCCGGTGTTCCTCATCCGAGCACGTTCAAGATCTATGAAAAGGAAGTGCCGGGCGAGCCCGAGCTGCATTGCGATTTCATCTTCGTGAGCGAGCATCTGACGAAGCGCGTGAAGGACGTACGCGTCGATCGCGACACGCAAGCCGCGGACCATCAGCCGGTGATACTCACCGTCGAGTAAGCGAGCAGGGCGAGACCGCAGGTCGAGCCGAGGCCCGGAGGGCGCGTCTGCGAGCGAGCGAGGGAGGCCGACACGCAGATGCATCGTGTCGCACTGACCATTCAAGGAGGCCGAGAGTAAGCGAGCCAAGACAAGGCCCCCGCGCGGCCCGTGAGGTATCCTCCTGGCATGGCCGCTCCCGCGCTTCATCGGCGCCCGTGACTCCTTCCGTCCCGCCGGTCGCGACCTTCCCGCCCGTTCAGGCTCCGGCGGAGGCCGCGCGCGTGCGCAATCGCGCGCTCTTCCGCAATTTCTTCCTGCGCGAGCTCAAGACTCGCTATCTCGGGAGCGTGACGGGTTTCGCGTGGGCGCTCCTGCATCCGCTTGCGCTGCTGGGCGTCTACTGGTTCGTGTTCACCAACGTCTTTCGCGCAACCGGCTTCGGCGGCCAGAGCTTCCTCACTTTTGTTGCGGTTGCGCTCTGGCCGTGGCTTGCGGCGCAGGAGGCGTTGCAACGCGGCACGGTAAGCCTGGGCGCGTATGCGGCGCTCATACGCAAGGTTGCGTTCCCGCACGAGCTCGTCGTCTACGCGTCGGTTGCGGCAACGCTCGCGCTGCATTTCGGCGGATACATCGCTGTCCTGATCGTCCTCGCGCTTTTCGGACAACCCGTGCATTTCGAGGGGCTGCTGCTCGCGCTGCCGGTCTGGATCCTGCTGGCGATCGCAGTCACGGGCCTGACGTTGTTCCTTTCCGCGCTGCAAGTCTTCATCCGCGACGTCGAGCACGTTCTGATGCCGTTGCTGATGATTCTCATGTACCTGACGCCGATTCTCTATCCGCTCACTGCAGTGCCGGAGGCGGTGCGCCCATACGTCGCAGCGAATCCGTTCGGCTACCTGGTCGAGCGCCTCCGTGCGGCGCTTCTCGACGGACAGCTTTCTCTCGACATCGGCGATGCAGTTGCCGTCGTCGTCGCTCTGATGCTCTTCTTCGGCGGGCGCTGGGTGTTCCGCCGGCTTTCGCCGACGTTCGAGGATTTCCTGTGAGCGCGAACGGCTCCCCCTCTGGGGGAAGGCGCGAAGCGCCAAGGGGTCCAATGAGCGCGAAGCGCCCAACGACCCCGCTGCTCGCGCTGGAGAACGTCGGCAAGGACTACGCTCGCGTCGACGCTCGCGGCGGGCGCGTCCGTCTCGTCTGGGATCTGCTGCGCGGTCGCGGCGCGGCGAGTGCGTTCACCGCGTTCGACAACGTGTCGTTCCGCCTCGAGCGCGGCCAGTCGCTCGCGATCATCGGCGAGAATGGCGCCGGCAAGTCTACGCTGCTCAAGGTTGTCGCCGGCGTGATCAAGCCGACGCGAGGCACGCTCGTCGTCAACGGACGCGTGGGCGCGCTGCTCGAGCTGGGATCAGGGTTCCATCCCGACTACACGGGGCTTGCGAACATCGATCTCGCGGCGGCGCTGCTCGGCCTCACTCCGGCGGAGATCGCCGATCGGCGCGCGCAGATCATTGCATTCGCAGACATCGGCGAGCACATCCGCGAGCCGATCAAGCACTACTCGTCGGGAATGGTCGTCCGTCTCGGATTCGCGGTGGCGACCGCGCTCACGCCGGACATACTGATCACCGACGAAGTGCTCGCAGTCGGCGACGAATCATTCCAGAAGAAGTGCATCGGCTGGATGGAGAGATACCTCGCAGGCGGCGGCACGCTGTTGTTCGTCTCGCACAGCATGTATCACGTGCAAAAGCTCTGTCGCCACGCGCTGTGGCTCGAGCGCGGCCGCACGCGGCTCTATGGCGACGCCGACCACGTCGCCCGCGAGTATCTCGCCTGGCACGACGCGCGTGCCGAAGTCGCAGCGAAGAGCGCGAAGGCTGCACCGCCGGCAAGCGCCTACGTCGTCACGGATATCGCGCTGACGATCGATGGCGGCGGCGCGGAGATCGATTCTGCGCGCGGATTTCGCGTCGACGTCGAGGTGCGCTCGCCTGACGATCGCGAACCGGTGCTCGCGGTCGGCGTCGTGCGCGCCGACGGCACGCAGGTCTACGGCACGACGAGTGAGATCGACGCCGCGACGCCGCGGCGCCTGGCTCCGATGCGCTACGCTTTTTCGGTGCGCTTCAGCGAGCTCTCGCTGCTTCCGGGACACTACCGTCTTCGCGCGCACGCGATGGATCCCGAAGGGCTGCGCCTTTTCGATACGCACGAAATCCCGTTCGTGATCGCGGGTGCGACGCGCGAGCTGGGATACGTGCGGTTGCCGCACGCGTGGCCGCGCGGGGAAGCGTCGCTGGCGGTGCCCGCTGCGTCGACGCCGGTCGCGGAGACCTCGCCGGACTCCGCGCCCTCGCCGGGCGTCGAGCGCTGACATTTCATGCGTCGACTCACGCACGAGCTGGCATGCCTGTGGGAATTCTGGCTGCTGCCGCTCGTCGTGGCGCTGCTTCCGTATCGCGCGGGCGTCGCGTTCGCGCGGTGGTGCGCAGCAAGGCTTTCCCTCTATGACGAGAATGCGCGTGCGGGTCTTGCGCACTACCGCGCCGCGTGTCCGCGCGGAGATCCGAGCCGCTGGCTCGCGGAGTTCCGGTTCACGCAGCTGATCGACCATGCGGATCTCTTCTGGGCGCTCACGCGGAGCGAGCGCTTCCTGCTGTCGCGCCTCGATGCACCGCCGCGCCCGGGAGCGCCGCCGCTGATGGTAATCAGCATGCATTTCGGCCAAGGGCTCTTCCTGCTGCCATGGCTGCGCGCAGGAGGGACGCCTGCGCGCTTCGTGTCCGTGCGCTTCGATGCGACCGCGTTCGAGAGCCGCCTCCGCTATCTGTATGCACGGCTGCGAATGCGAATCGTCGAAAAGCTGGCCGGCGTGCCCGCGATCTACACGGGGGGCGCGCGAGGCGAGATCGCCGCGACATTCGCGCAGGGCGGCGCGGTCTACGGTCTGATCGACGTGCCGACCCTGGCGGCTAGCGACGCCAACGCCTCGCTCTTCGGTTCGCCGATATTCTGGCCCTCCGGTCTCGTCGACGCTGCGCGCTCCGCAGGGGTCGAGACGCTGCTCCTCACCGCGCATTGCGCAACGGACGGACGTCGGCACATCGCCGCCGAGCGCACGGCGACCCTAGCGGTGGCCGACATCGCCTCGAGGTTCGGGGCGCGGATCGACGCACTGCCCGGAGCGTGGCACGTGTGGCATTTCCTGTCTGATTTCGCCGTTTCCGACGCCGAAGCTCGGGCGCTCGTATGATCTACCGGCGCACGTTCGATCCTGCGAGCGGCGATTCGCTTGCCAGACTTTCGCGCTGGATCCGCCCCGGCGCGAGCGTGCTCGAGCTCGGCGCAGCCGCGGGGTACTTCACCGAATGGCTGAAGGCGCAGGGCGCAATCGTCGACGTCATCGACATCGATCCGGACGCGGCCCGCGCGACCGAGCCGTTCGCGCGTCGCGTCGTGATCGCCGATCTCGACAATGGCGGATGGGAGCAGGCGCTGTCCACCGACGGCGTACCTTCGCACTACGAATTTATCGTCTGCGCGGACGTGCTCGAGCACCTGCGCGACGGCGCGCGGCTTCTCGCACGGCTGCAGCCGCTGCTCGCGCCCCGAGGCGAGCTGCTGCTGTCGGTCCCGAACGTCGCGCACGCGGCGATCATCGCCGGTCTTTTCGACGATCGGTTCGAGTACGGCGGCGAGGGCCTGCTCGATCCGACGCACCTGCGTCTGTACACGTGGAGGTCGCTCGGCGCACTGCTGCGCGACGCAGGCTTCCGGATCCTCGACTGGGACGCGACCGAAGTCACGCCCTATGCGAGTGAATTCCGTGCGCGTGTCGAAGCGCTTCCGCCGCCGCTGCTCGCCGCTCTCGGCCCCGGCACGCGGCACCATGCGTATCAATGGCTCGTGCGCGCGACGCCGGGCCCGATGGACGAGATCCCCTCCCCTCGCGCGCTCGACGGCGCGGAGCGCGTACCGGTGCGGCTGCTGCCGGGAGCCACGCGCGACGCGCTTACGCTCGATCGGCAATATGTCGATTTCATTCCCGTAAACGGCGACGCGGCAACGCTCGAGTATCGGTTTCCACCCGGCGATGCCGTGTTCCGGATCATTCTCGCCGATCGCATCGGCGTCATCACGATCGATGCAATGACCTTTCTCGCCGGCGAGCGCGTAGTGTGGCGGCTGGGGGCGCCGGGAGCCGTTGTCCACCCGGGCTTCGAGACCGTCGCGCTCGACGAAGGCACGACCTATGCGCTGGTGCGGCCCGACGCATGGATCGAGCCGCAGCTTCCGGCCGCTGACGGCGCGAGCGTCGATCGGGCGCGCATGACATTGCGCTGGACCGGCGACTGGACGGGCGCGGCGGCGCTCGCCGCGCTTTCAGGGCTCGCTCGCGTGTTCGCCGATCGCCTCGAGGCAACCAACCGCGAAATCGCGCGCCTGCATACGCTGATCGAGGTGCGGGATCAGGCGCTTGAGGAGCGCCATGCAGCGATGGCCGAACGTGACGCCATGCTGCTCGCTCGCGCGGCCGAGCTGTGGCGCGCCAAGGCGGAGCTGCGCGAGGAGCGACGCTTGGCCCGCCATCGCCAGACGCTGCGCGGCTGGCTCGCTCTACCGCTATCGCGCGTCAAGGCGCTATTTGCGCGCGGAGGTCCACGATAGTCCTCGAATCCTGTAATGAACTCCGGAATCTGCTCGGGATCGATCCATAGAAGTTTGAATCGCCGAAAGCTTTTCTCAGGATGACTCGTCGTGGACGCCAGATTGAACTTCCCCGAAATTACGCCACCCCCCAAACCATGCCGGTCATCGGGAGCGGCCGCGTTCTCGCCAGGCGAAGGTCGCAGCATCCGTCTAAGCGGCGCGTCGCTTCTTCGCGAGGAGCCGATGATGTCGCCGGCGTAATGGCCGGGGTGCGCAGAAGCACGGATTAGCGCCCCCTCAACCGCCGCACAATGGGACCGCGCCACGCAGCGATTCGCGCGAGCCACGGCCGCTCAACGACGAAGCGGCGCACGTCGCTGCGGCTCACCATCACGAGCGACTGGCTTCGCGCATAGTCTTCGGCCATCCGCGAGATCTCGCGCGGCGACAGCGTGACGCGAAGCTCTCGCTGCCGCTCGACGGCGTCCTGATACGCGCGATCGAGGCGCTCCTGCCGCCCGGCGGCGTCGTGCGCGCCCGCGGGCACGCGATATTTCGATGTCGTCTTCTCCACGAATACGAAATCGTCCTCGAGCGTATAGCGCGTCCAGAGATTCCAGTCCTCGAGCTGATCCATGTCTTCGGCGAAGCCGCCGTAGCGCTCGTAGAGCTGGCGGTGGAACAGCACCGTCTGAATCGGCATGAAGTTGTGATGCCACAGCGTTAGCCGGTTGAATGCCTGGCGGAACCGAGTGAAGTGCGCAATCTCGAGATGCTCGGCAAGGTCGTTGTCATTGATCTGCGTCAGCGTCTCCCAGGCGAGCGAGTACGCACCCTTGACTCGCTTGCCGTCGACGGCGTCCATCAGCACCTCGACGTGATCAGCGAAGAGCACGTCGTCGTCGTCGAGGAAGTTGAGCCATTCTCCGCGCGCCTCGGCGAGCGCAAGATTGCCGGCGTGCGCGCGCCCTACTTTTTCCCCGGTGGCTTGATAACGGACGACGAGCCGCCACCGGAACTCGTCGACGATCGCCTGCGATGTCTGCGGACCGTCCTCGATGACGATCGCCTCGATGTTGGGCCACGTCTGCTGCGCGACCGACTCGAGCGCCTGCCGCAACCACGCTCCGCGGCCGACCGTGCGAACGAGGATCGAGACGAGCGGCGGATCTCGGCGCGGATTCTCACGCTTCGAGCGAAACGGCACGAACGCTCCGTCGCGCCGCACTTCGTACCCCCATCCCGAGAACGTGGGGCGGAACCGCGCTGTCGGATGCACGCGCGTCATCACGAAGTGCGGCCACTGGGTCACGAAGCGCAAGAAAGCCTTGATGAGACCGCGCCGGCGTCCCGGGAAGTCCTGCGGCGCCAACACTTCGCCCGCGAGCATCGAGAGTCCCTGGATCGTGCGCGCAACACCACCGAAACGCGCGCGCAGGCAGAGATTCGTCAGAACGCCTCCGAGCACCTGCACCGGCTTCACCTCGCCCGCGACCGCATAGGTGCGGTGAACGACTGCGAACTTCGGAAGGTAGCGCAGCCGAAAACCCTTGGCGCGCAACCGCCACGACAGATCGACGTCCTCGCCGTACATGAAGAGCGCCGGATCGAAGCCATCGACCGCATCCCACGCGCTGCGCCGGAAGAGCGTGGCGGCGCCGCTCACCCACGGGACGTCGAGCGTGACCGGGTCGTAGGCTTTCGGATGCTCATACGGGATCTGGCGCAGCTCCCACGCGGCAACGCTTCGGTCGTCGTGATACGCGATCTCGAGCAGGGGCGAGAGCACGCCGGACTCGACGATGCAGTCCTGGTTCAGCACCAACAGAAACGGCGCAGTGCATCGCGCGGCGTTTGCGTTGTGGCCGCGGCCGAAGCCGACGTTCGTCGGCGAATGACGAACATCGGCTCGCGCGAAAACGCCGCCGGGCTGCAGCGCCGCCATCGCTGCGATGCGCGCCGTCGTTTCCTCGTCGGGCGAGTTGTCGAGCACCAGGACGCTGACGCTTTGTCCTTCCGCCTGCTCGACGAGGCTCGCGATGAGCTTTTCTAGTAGCGGCAGGTCGGGGCGGAACGTGACGATGCTGACGTCAAGGCCGCGCACGGAGGGCTCGCCTCAGTAGATACCGTTGAATGCCCTCGGGCAGCTGCTCGAACGCGACCTTGTGCTCGGTGAGCACGCGATTCTCGGCACCGAGCCGTTCGATCTCGCGCTTCAATTCGACGATGTCGGATTCGAGCTTCGCGGCCCATGCGGCGCTGTCACGCTCGAGCTTCTCGCTCCACTGGCGGACCTCGGCGACCTGCTTCGCCGCTTCGCCGAGCTCGCGGGTAAGTTTCAAAAGCTCCTTGCGAAACGCGAAGCCGTCGAGGTTCGCCGCGAGCAGTGGCGCAAGCGCATCATTGGCCGCGCCCGCGTCCGGCGCATCGGAGAGCGGCAGGCCGAAGCGCGCATAGAGTGCATCGACGTCGCGGGACATGGCTTCGATAGTCGGAATGCGCCGGACGTCGCCCGGCACGATCCGGGATTTTACGCGGGCACGCTCGGCAGCGCCCTCGGCTGATGAAAGCCAGACGAGCAGCGCCGCGGCGTCGTCGCCGTCGAACCCCGCCGGCAGCAGCCAGCCGCCGCCGTCGCGTTCGACGCGCTCGCCGAGCGCGCCATGGTCGGGAACGACGACCGGCACGCCGGCGGCCCAGATTTCGGAAAGCGTGTAGCTGAAGCTCTCGGGCAATCGATTCGGAAACAGCGCGACATCGACGCGATACGCGGCGAGCCATGCGGCGAGCGTTCCCTCCTCGTAGGCGCCGTGGACGTACAGGACGCCGGGGATGACCCAGCCGGGCGAGATCTGAGTATCAGTGTATCCGATGACGACGACTCCGATGTCGCTGTTGTTGAGGGCCGCTGCGAGCGCACCGAGCACGTCGCTGCCTTTGTGCGGCCCCACGGCGCCGACGACCGCGACCGTGCGCTTCGGCGCCCGTGCCGCGAAGTCGCCGGGCAGTTCCGGCGCCGCGGCCAGCGGAGACGTGCGCACGCCTGGCGCGATCACCGCCGCACGGATTCCCGGCGAGCAAACGAGCGCGATCTCGAGAATGAATTCCGATGGAGCGATCACGGTCGCCGCACGCTTCAGCATCGGATCGATCGCGAGGATCCAGTCGGCGTCGGGCTCCGGCATGCCGTCAGCTTCGAATGCCCGGGGATTGACGAACTGCAGGTCGTGGAGCGTGACCAGATACGGTAGTGAACGCGCGCGCAGCAGTGCGTCGAGGTGCGCGCGACAGGCTTCGTCGGCGCCGTGGACGTGCAGGATGCCGATGCCGGAGAGCTCCAGCCAGCGGCGAAGCGCTTCTTGATCGACGCTGGAGGCGGCGAGGTTCGTGATCGGCAGATAGCGCCGGCCCTTGACATCTTCGACCACGGTCGGACCCGCCCCCACGTGCATCACGTGATGGTGGCGCGCCGTGGTTGCGGCGAGATCGCGGATGTAGCGATCCGCACCGCCTCCCGTTGCAGATGTGATGTGCAAAACCGCGGTCGAGCCCTCGGCGGCCTTCGAGTTCATCACCGGCGCCGGAAGCGGATGTCCCAGACGCGATGGCCCAGCGCGAGGCCGCGCGCCTCGAACTTGGTGAGCGGGCGGTACGATGGTCGCGGCGCGAAGCCCTGGGCCGTGTTCCTCAGCAACGGTTCCGCCAGCAAGGTGTCGAGGATTTCGTGCGCGTACGTTTCCCAGTCCGTTGCGACGTGCAGGTACCCGTGCGTACCGAGGCGCAGCGCGAGCGCGTGCACGAACTCCGGCTTGAGCAGCCGCCGCTTGTGGTGACGCTTCTTCGGCCATGGATCGGGAAAGAACACGTGCACCCCGGCGAGCGAGGCCTCCGGGATCATCGCGGCGACGAGCTCGACCGCGTCGTGCTGGACGATCCGGACGTTGGTGAGGCCGAGCTCGCGGATTCGGCGCAGCAGCGCGCCGACGCCCGGCGAGTGCACTTCAATCGCGAGAAAGTCGTCGTCGGGCCGCATCTGCGCGATGGCCGCCGTTGTCTCGCCCATGCCGAATCCGATTTCGAGCACGCGCGGCGCGGCGCGGCCGAACGCCCGGTCGAAGTCGAGCGGATGATCGGCAAACGGAATGCCGTATTCGGGCATCAGCGTCGCAAGCGCACGCTGTTGCGCGGATGAGATCCGCCCCTGCCGCAGCACGAAGCTCCTTACGGGCCGATGGCGCCGGACGATTGCGGCTGCCTGGGGTCGCGAGTTCATCGGTTGCGCGCGAATCGACGATTCATGGCGTCGGCGCGCGGACCCAGCTCGGGTCGTCGAGCCTGCGCTCGATGACGGAACGCGCTTCCCGGCCCGCAACCGAATAATCGACCGTGACGGTGTCTGCATTCTTCCAGCTCGCGACCGCGTCGGACCACGCCTCGCGCGGCTTCCATGTCCACGCCTTGCGAATCCCGTCGCGCGTCACGCGCCAGACGGCGAGCTCGTTGACGCAGCGCTTTTCGCAGAAGTCGGCCGTCACGATGTACGCGCGATCGGGCGAGACCCTGGGTTCCGCCGGAAGCTCGGTCTTGCGCGCGGTCGCGCGCTGCAAAACGGTGAAGAAGGCCTCGTCGCCGTCGGTCGTGTACAGAACGACCGCGTTCAACTCGCTGATGTAATCCCAAAGGCTGTACGAGCGTCCGCCGTTCAAGGCCTCGGTATCGGCGAGCGTTGCGATTCCGGCCGGATACAGCGATACGCGAAGCGTCGCGCCGTCGCGCACCGCAAGATTGGGAAGGCGTTTGAGCTGCACTTCCTCCACGAGCCGGGCGCAGTGCGACGTATCTTCGGCGTTGGCGCAGATCCGCGCGAGCTCCTCGGGCGACAGCGAAGCGGCGTACGCGGGCATCGCGGCAAGCGCAACGACGGCAAGCACGCCGCGCACCGTCGACCGGGCGGACTCGAAGCACACCGCCGGAATCAGCCGATGAGGCCGGTCGTCGGCGAGCTCGGACTCGCCGCATAGAACTTGCGAGGCATCCGCCCGGCGAGGAAGGCCTCGCGCCCGGCTTCCACGGCGAGCTTCATCGCGTGCGCCATCCTGACCGGATCGCGCGCAGCCGCGAGCGCAGTGTTCATGAGCACGCCCGAGCAGCCGAGCTCCATGGCAATCGCGGCATCGGATGCAGTCCCGACGCCGGCGTCGACCAGGACGGGCACCTTCGCTGCGTCGATGATGAGCTTCAGATTCCAGGGATTGAGGATGCCCATCCCGGATCCGATGAGCGACGCGAGCGGCATGATCGCGACACACCCGATCGCCTCGAGCTCGCGCGCGACGATCGGATCGTCGGACGTGTAGACCATCACCTGAAAGCCTTCGCTGACCAGCGTTTCCGCTGCGGTCAGCGTCGCGCGGACGTTCGGGAACAGCGTATGCGGGTCGCCGAGCACTTCGAGCTTTACGAGCGTGTGCCCGTCGAGAAGCTCGCGCGCGAGCCGGAGCGTGCGCACCGCATCGTCGGCTGTGTAGCAGCCCGCCGTGTTCGGAAGGTAGGTGAATTCGGAAGGCGGAAGCGCGTCGACGAGCGACGGCGCGTTCGCGTCCTGACCGATGTTCGTGCGCCGGATCGCAACGGTGACGATCTCGGCGCCCGAGGCGAGGACTGCCGCGCGCGTCTCGGCGAAGTCCTTGTACTTGCCGGTGCCGACGAGCAGCCTCGAGCGGTAGGCTCGGCCCGCGATGACCAGCGGATCGGCAATGGCCGGCGACGGGGTGTGCGGGGCGTTCATCGATCGGATTTTACTTCAACCCCCGCCGACGGCCCCGACGATCTCGAGGCGATCGGCGGCATTGACCCGCGTCTCGGCGTAGCGGCTGCGCGGGACGATCTCGCCGTTTCTTTCGACGGCGATCCTCTTGCCTTCGAGGGCGAGCGCACGCACGAGATCCGCCACCGTCGCGACGGGCTTGTCGAGCTCACGCGCCGTTCCGTTGATCGTGACTTGCATCGCCGCCCATGATACCGCTGCGCGAATTCCGGGCCCGCGTCCGGCCTCCGCAGCACGCTCGGGAATCTCGGCGTGGCGTTGTCGGCCGCGAGCGCCGACTCGCGATTGCTCGCATCCCCGTGCCTTCGGCATGGGGCCCCTGCTCGCCGCTCGCGGCGCTACTCGCTGTACTTGCGCATCGCCGTGCGCAGGAAGCGGATCTGCTGCTCGAAGCGAGCACAGGCCGCGCAGACCGACAGGTGAAGCCGCAGCGTCACGAGCTGCCAGAACGACAGCGCGGCGTCCTGCTGCCGGGAGACGAGGCGCGTCGCGTCCTTGCACCTGATGATGTGGCCTAGCGCCTTGCGGATCGGATTCATGCGTCGGGCTCGATGGTCGTCTTTCAGGTCCGCGCGCCCCCGCCCGCGAACCAGTTTCGTTCGAGGCACTCGCGCAGCGACATCCGGGCCCGGTAAAGAATGACCCACAGGTTATTCGCCGTGATGGTCAATTCCTTACAGATCTCCTCCGTTTCGAGCTCCATCACCTCGCGCATCATGAACACCCGCGCGGTGTTCGGCGGGAGCTTTTCGAGGCATAAGTCCATGATGTCCATGAACTGTCTGCGGGAGAGCGCGGCGTCCGGATCTCCCCATTCGGCGGGTTTCGCCTCCCAGGCGCCGCTCTCCTTGAAGAGGCCGTCGAAGTCTTCGATGTCGAGCTCGGAGTCGAGGTCACCGAAGGCGGACGCTACGGTGGGCTCCCGCTGCTTCCTGCGGATCGCGTCGACGATCTTGTGCTTGAGGATGCCGGTGAGCCAGGTTCGGAGGCTCGACTTCCCCGAGAAGCCGCTGCCGGAAAGCGCCGCGAGCAGCGTCTCCTGCACGACGTCCTCCGCGAGAGCTTCGTCGCGAAGCTGCAGGCGGGCGACCCGCAAGAGGTAGCCGCGGTGCTGTTCGAGGTCTCGGGAGAGGTCGGCGGACATGGCGGTCATGCACCGCGAAAGCGCCGGGAATCATAATCCAAAGTCCGCCCGTTCGTTCGATTTGACAGATCGGGCGACGCCCTGCCTAATCGTCGCCTTTTCGTCGTCGGTCGCAGCGGCAGTGGTCAAACATCGCACGGGAAAACCCGCCGGGCATCGTCCTCCTGCGGCGGCGATCGCGGCGCAGTTCGAGCGCGCGGTCGCGTATCACCAGCGCGGCGATCTCGCGCAGGCGGAGGCGGCGTACCGCGAGCTCCTCGCCCAGGTTCCGTGGCATTTCGACGCACTGCATCTTCTCGGGATCGCCCGGATGCAGCGAGGCGAGCATCGGGATGCCGCCGAGTGGATCCGCAAGGCGATCGATGTCGATCCGCGAAATCCGAACAGGGTGGCAGCGCTGTCGAATCTCGGCGTCGCGCTATGCGAAACGGGCCGCGCTGCGGAGGCGCTTCCCTGCTTCGAACGCTCACTCACGCTCGCGCCGCGCAATGCGGAGACGCTCTACAACCTCGGAAATGCGCGGCTCGCGCTGCGCGATTACGACGAGGCGCTCGCCGCCTACGATCGCGCACTGGTGCTCCGGCCCGATCATGTCGCCGCGCTCAACAACCGCGGCAACGCGCTCTCCGCGTTGCGGCGCCCCGAAGAGGCGCTCGCGAGCTTCGACCGGGCGATCGCGCTCTCGCCGACGCTTGCCGACGCGCACAACAATCGCGCCGACGTTCTGCTCGCTCTGCAGCGCCCCGACGAGGCGCTCGCGAGTGCCGACCGCGCGCTGCAATTGAAGCCCGGTTTCCCCGACGCGCTCAACAGCCGCGGGAACGCGCTTCGCGCGCTCAAGCGCTACGACGAGGCGGCGCTCGCGTTCGGCGAGCTCGCTGGATCGGGACCTCGCTTCGATCACGCGCTGGGCGATGTCGTCGAATGCGAGCTTCGCGCCTGCGATTGGACGCGCTTCCCCGAACATGCAGCGCGAGCGACCGCGGCAGTCGCGGAGGGGCGGCGCGCGGCACTGCCGTGGATGTTTCTCGGCGTTTCGGGATCGGGTGCAGCTCAGCTCGCGTGCGCGCGGACGTTCGCGTCCGAGCGCTACCCTGCATCGACGGCGCCCCTCTTGCGCGGCGAGCGCTACCGTCACGACCGCATTCGCATCGCGTACCTGTCGGCCGACTTCCACGAGCACGCGACAGCGCATCTGATGGCCGGGCTCTTCGAAGCGCACGACGCGTCGCGCTTCGAGACGACGGCCTTCTCGTTCGGCCCGGAGACGAACGACCCGATGCGCGCAAGGCTGCGCCGCGCCTTTCCGCGCTTCCTCGACGTGCGCGAGAAAAGCGACCGCGACATCGCCCAGATGGTGCGCGAGTTGGAGATCGACATCGCCGTCGATTTGAAAGGATTCACGGCGAACAGCCGCACGGGAATCTACGCATTTCGCCCCGCGCCGCTGCAGGTCAACCACCTCGTCTACCCCGGAACGATGGGCGCGCCCTACATCGACTACATCATCGCCGACCGCTTCGTGATCCCTTCCGGCGCGGAGAGCGAATTCACCGAGAAAGTCGTGCGCCTGCCCGACTCGTACCAGGTCAATGACGCACGCCGCGAGATCGCGGAGACGAATCCGACACGCGCGCACGCGGGCCTGCCGGACGCCGGATTCGTTTTCTGCTGCTTCAACAGCAACTACAAGATCACGCCGGAGATGTTCGCGATCTGGATGCGTCTGCTGGAGCACGTGCCGGGGAGCGTGCTCTGGCTGCTCGAAGCAAACGCGCTCGCCCACAAGAACCTGCGCCGTGAAGCGCAGCGCCGCGGCATCGCGCCCGATCGTCTCGTCTTCGCGCCGACGCTGCCCGCCGACGAGCACCTCGCACGGCATCGGCTCGCCGATCTCTTTCTCGACACGCGCCCGGTCAACGCGCACACGACGGCGAGCGACGCGCTGTGGGCCGGGGTGCCGCTCGTGACCTGCACCGACGACGCGTTCGCCGGTCGCGTCGCGGCGAGCCTCCTCCATGCGGTGGGGCTTCCGGAGCTCGCCACGAACGACCCCCAGGCGTACGAAGCGATGGCGCTTCGGATCGCGACGACGCCGTCACTGCTCGCGGACTTGCGCGCCCGCCTTGCGGTGAACCGCGGCACGTACCCGCTCTTCGATACCGATCGCTACCGCCGCCATCTCGAGGCAGCGTACGCGACCATGTGGGAGCGCCACCAGCGCGCGCTCGCGCCCGAGGGCTTCGACGTCCCGTTATCGGTTTGATCGAGACCCCGAGCGCGCCGGCGGTTCGGCGTACCAGTGCGCCGTTCGACTGCGAAAAGCGCCGCTTTCTACTGACGGATCCCTGCGAAACTCCCGGTCACCGAGCAGCCGAGATTGTCGTTCTGAATGATGCGCCCGCGAAAGTCCGTCGGCGTGACGTTCATCTCGAAGAGCTGATTTGTGCCTTTGATCCCACTCGCGCACGTGAATTGCCCCAGGCTGTCGCCGAACTGGCCGAACTGCACATAGTCGCCGGTCAAAGTGCAGGAGTCGCCGCTCACTTCGCTGGTGACGACGGTGAGAGCGTTCGTTCCCTGCGTCACTGTGAATACGGCGTTGATCAGGATCGTGCCGTTGTTGGTCGGATCGGAGCAGCCGGACGACACGAGCTTGTAGGTGCCCTGGTAAATGCCGGCGTAGCTGTCATTCCTGAGCGTGACGCGCGCGATCTGCTTGGTGACGACGACCCCGTCGACAGTGAAGCTCACCGTTCCGCCCGTGGTGTCCTGCGGTACGTAGTTAATCGCGCCGACCTTGCGCCGAACGACCTTTGACTCGTCGAATGCCCCGCCGAACCACGGACCGCTCGATACGATGAGATCGCCGGTCCAGATGGCATTGCCGCTAGGACCCGTGCCGCCGGCGAACAGCGTCGCCGAATAGAAAATCGGATTCATGTTCGAGTCGTACGTGTATATCGTCGCGAAAATGACGTCAGCGTGCTGGACGAGCTCGATGGCCCAGCCGCTTTCATTGGTCGCGTTGTAGATGTCGCTGTTGTTCGTCGAAAAGGCGCTTCCGAACGCAGGTAGGGGTAGCACGAGCGCGGCAATGAAGAGCACCCCAATCCGGAACGCGCGGAAAATCCAGGCAAGTTGCATGGTGATTCCTATCGAAATGTCGATGCGACTGCATCGATCCTGCGTCGGAGCCTAAAGGTTCGCGATCGGCCGCGTCAACCCGTTGCAGCGAGCAGGCGCTCCCGGCTGACGCACGGCAACACACGTGGATGGATTCGAGTCGCAGATCGCAGAGAATCGATGTCGCGACGCTGCGTTTGCCGCGTTTGGTAAGTGCGCGCGCGGCTCGCGGACATCGGCTCCACGTTGAGCGCGGGACAGCTGACGCCTGTCGTATCCGGACTATCGAGCCCGACATTCGTCACGCACGCCGGCGACGGGACCAACCGTCTGTTCATTCTCGAGCAGCCGGGCGTCGTGAAGGTTCCGGCGCGCAATCGAGACGAGCGATCCGCGCGAATTGCCCGCTCGCGCCGAGCAGCACGGCTTTGAACGATAGTGGTCGCTTGCATCAGCCAATTTGGAACTTTGTCGGACGCGAGGCGACCAACAACGAATGCACCCGGATGCAGGATGAGCGATGACCGAGAGCTACGACGAAGAGAAGCGCACTGCGCCGCTCGCGTTCTGGCGCTATGCGCATGATTACCTGCGCGCTGCCTCGAGCCTGTGCCACGGAAATCGCACGCTGTGCATCGAATCGCAGGTCCCCTACCACATGGTTGCGCAGGGGCTCGAATTCGCGCTGCACGCCTATTTGCGCGCCCACGGGGTCGCCAACACCGAGCTTCGCTCGCGTCTCGGGCACTCGCTCGTCGAGGCGATGGCGCTCTGCGAAGCACACGGCATGCCACCGCTTCCGGCGCAATGGCAGCCGGCGTTCCGGGATCTTGCGACATGTCACACCGATCGCGGCTTCGAATATTTCGTCACGGCCGATGACGCCTATGCCGAGATCTCGCCGCTCGTCGACGCGGGCGTATGGATCCTCGATCACGTCGCGCCAATCGTCGCCGGACATTATGTGCAGAACCTCGGTCGCGACGGTTCCCCGAGCGTCGAGGAATTCGTCCGCAGCCTCCGCGCCGCGCTGAGCGCACTGGCCGAGACTCGCACGCAACCGCGCGCGTCGCACTAGTCAGGAATCGAACGACGCTCGTCTCGGCGCGAGAGACCGCGCGCAAACGGTCCGGCTAATTCATCTCGGGCGCGGTCCCCGGCGCCGGTCGATGCAGTCGCGAAGCGAGAAAAGAAAAAGGGATCACGTGTGAGCGTGACCCCTTCGATTGTGTGGTGGCGAACCAGGGACTCGAACCCCGGACCAAAGGATTATGACGATGTTTCAAACTGTCCGGATGGCTGATATTCGCATCCATGACTTGCGGCGCACCCTCGGGAGCTGGCAAGCGCGGACGGGCGCGAGCCTTTCCATCATCGGTAGATCGCTCAATCACAAGAGTGTCCAAACCACCGCGATCTATGCGCGCTTGGATACGGATCCCGTTCGTGCCTCGGTCGAGCGTGCGACCTCCGCGATCCTAGCCGCGGCAGGAGTGAAACCGAAAAGGGAACTGAAGAAAATGGGGAAGACGCGTAGATAAAGGCAGCGCGTTGTTGATGGGGATTCGCTTGCGGACTATCAAACTAAAGGGTGACACCAACGATTACCAGCGGATCTACGCGGTCATGGTGTTTCCAGATCAGGATGTCTTCCGCCACGCCTACATGCGCTATTTGATGGAGCAAGGACGCATGGAGCCGGACGCCGAGATTCTCGCGATCGAGTCCTGGAAGATGCCGCGTTGGGACGAAATCAAGGCGAAAGCGGTCGCATCAGTCCGGGCCGGTATCTTGGCTGGCGACTACCTAGGGATCTGGTCCCTTATGGATGCTCAAGGCATCCGCAATTCGAGCAGTCGACGTGCCGCGCAGGCGGTCGAGCTCTGGCGGCGGAAAACCGCGTATCGCGACGGGATGCCGTTTCGCGCGAGTTCCCGCAAAGTCGAGGGAAAGACTTCGCCATGCACCGGAACAGTGCTCATTTTTGGGCTGCGCTCGGAATGCTACTTTCAAGATATGGCGACAGATCGCGGCAGAAGATGCGCGAACCGCACACCGTTAAGTGGTTTCTTCGCCACGCGAAATACGTTCAGGATTTTGGTCTCCGCCAGACGACTCCCAGAACGAACGAGCGTAGGCGCCATTTGCTCCTTGATCCGGGAACGATTTGGCATGTCCCGATGACCATCCGGCCGGTAGCAAGGGGCCAGTTACCTCGATTCAGTCAACAAATGGCTGAGATTTTCGAGAGATACACGCCGTATTAGCCTGATTTTTGGCGGCTTCGCCAGCATGACTGCGCAAAGTCGGCTGCACAGATGCCATATTCCTGAATGCGTCCTAAATTGGGTTTCATCGACCTGGCCGAGCATTTCGGCCAGGCGATTCCAACCAAAGGAATTGACGATGGAATCCACACAGACCGTCCCTAAACCGGGGCGCACACAAGAATCGTCGCAGTCAGAACTGCTCGCCCCCGCGGATGTGGCCCGTGTCTATCGAATCCCTGAGACGACCCAAGCTGTCTGGCGCTGCGTAAACCGCTACGACTTTCGACGTTTGGTTCTTAAGGCGGGACGTTCGGTGCGTTATCGCCGCCAAGAGCTCGAGAGTTGGTTGGAGGCGCGCCGGCTCATTCTGGAGGATGAGACCGGGTCAATTGGCACAAGGGAAAAGACGTGATGGCTGCTAGGGCCGAATTCAGGCGGCCGCCGGCCTTCCAGGTATACGCGGCCGCCGAACTCGCTAGTAGGGGTTATTACGCGTTGTCGCTCGATGAGCGAGGGCTGCTCGACGCCATGCGGCGCGCGATCTGGTGCGACGACTCGATCCCGAGCGATTCGGCAGGTATCGCGTTGGCGATCCGGCGGCCCGAACCCGAGGTCAAGGCCGCATTTACCGATCGCGTGCGAAGTCTTTTCGAAGCCATTGACGGCGATCAATCTCGCCTGACCTGTCCAGAGCTTCGTCGACAGATGGGACGCCTTCTCGAAAAGCGGCGCAAACAATCCGAGGGGGCGGACAGGACAAACAACGCTAAGCGAGTCGGTGACCGCTACGGTAACTGTAACGCTCAGGCGAACTGTCTCGGGGGCGCTCCTGAACAGAACAGAAACGAACAGAACCGAACTTCGTCTATAGGAAATGACAGTTCTCCCGCGATTGTTTCCCCGAAAGAGATCGGCGAGTACGAGCGCGCATTCAGTGACCCGCCCGTTCAGCGCATGACTGCTGCCGACTACCGACAAGCGAGCGGGCGGTAGACTTGGATTCAGACTGGCATTGATTCCGACAGCAACTCGCCCGCTCCCCTTGGCGGGCGCGCGATTTCGCTTGTCCCTACCCCCTCCCGAATCGACCTGAAGACCATTGACGACGTGCGTGTCGAGATGGCGCGCGTCTACCGCGACATGCGGGCGGGACGGATCGAGAGCCAGGACGGTACCCGGCTCGCCTATGTGCTGTCTCAAATTGGGAAATTGATCGAGGCCGGCGAAATCGAGAAACGCCTGGAGGCCGTGGAAGTTGTGCTGAAAAATCGCAGGCCAAGCAAATGAAGGATCTGTCGCGCCACTACGCCCAACTGACGTCCGACGAGCGGTTTCGCCTGTTCTTTGACGCGGCAGGGCGCCGCGATGTGCAGGAGATGGACCGGCTCAACGACTCCTGTCCTCGAAAACAGTACTTGACCGACGACTGGGAGTACATGATCAAGAAAGTGTGGTTCTCGAAGATGGCGCTATACGAGTCCCGCGTTGTCGCGCGTCTGGAGATGATCGCAACGCTGGGCTTGGTCCTTGCACTAGCGCATGACGAGGATGACGAGCGCACCCCGGTCATCGAATCAATCCTCGACCAGGCTCTTAGCCAACGCGAAGCGACTATGGTGGCGTGGGAGCGCTTCTGCGCTCAAGTCGGAATTAAGCCCGAATCCGTCGGCACGACGTTGGGCCCCAGCGATGGCCAGGTGTGGTCGCTGATCGAGGACGCCATCCATTCGGCGGGCATGAGTCCTGATCTAGATGAGCAGCGGGTCCAGGAATGCCTCGCTCGGTTGACTGAGCTTTGGGCTGAGCGAACCGCCACATAGCGGTCGTTCCTACTACCGCTTCCGACCCGTTGCAGCCATTCGCGCCACGAAGAAGCAGACGTTCGTAGAATTCGCTTAGCCCACAGCTGCCATTCGCGGTTCACCCCTTCCGCACGGAGCGACGGGCGTTGCACAGAGCGCTGTTGGTGACGGGTGCGTATCGGGCGAGGCCCTGTTGAAAGGCGCCAGCCCGCCCACTTGACATCATCCGTATGGGCGAGCAAGGCGCTCAACCCAAATATCGCCACGGGAGAAGACGAAGGTCCGCCCCCCGTGGCTGACAACACTGTTACGGATGGCCACCGCCTATGTACCAAGACGGTTGCCGGGCCTGCGTTTTCGGCGCGTTGGTCGTGGTACTGGTGCCGACGAAATCGCTGTCGGCCGACCTGTACGCGTAGCGTGTCGTATTGTTCTTGTGGTCGTACACCGCAACCTTTTCACCTACCGGCGCGGTGGCACACCCAGCCACGAAGATGGCCGCGATAGCCAATGAGAATGCACGCATGTCCGTCTCCTTGTCGTTTCGATTCGGTTGCTGACACCCGTTGAGTCGTTGACCGGGTGCGGGGCATTACGACTTACCGTGAATGGGCGGAGCCTATTCGAGCATGCGGCAATACAGGAGACGACGTGGTGGCGCCCCAGCGTGCACGCTCGAGTCGAGCGTTGCACCGCCGGCCGAGGCAACCCTGAAAAACGCCTGAGGCGCGACGCGCAACGATGCCACGGGATGACCAACCATCACGGGACAATCGCCCGCGACTGTTCTATCCGCCTGGGTGTACGCGACGAGGCAGGCTTCCTTCGGCAAACCGCTGCACGGTACGGGCATATCGCCAGCGGCGAATGCCATGGACGCACCGAGCATCGGCATTGGGCAGGCCTGTGCCAAGGGCACGACCTGAATCCCGAGCAACAACACCACGAATGCCCTCGCGGCATTGCTGTGAAGCCAGCGCCGGATGCGAAGCATCAGACTCACCTCAAATAAATTATAGGCCCGCTCTCTGGGAGTAGCGACGACGGCTCGACACTCTCTATGCACGCCTGCGGTGCGGATACTCTCGATTCGCCCTGTTTCGGTGCGGAGTCGCAGTCTTAGAGGGGACGGTGACAGCCTGCCCGGGTGGCGTCCAAACATGACAATCTCTTTGGCAGGCAATGGGTTGGCGCAGGATCAATGCCTCGAGGCGACAGGGTTCGCCATTTGGCGCGGTTTCTGCTGTCTGGCTCCTCGTGGCTTGCCGCAAGCGACCCCTTCGATCCCTTGCTCGGCCGCTATGGTTCGTCGCCGTGGCGGCAGCTGCACTGTCGGGGTTAGCCAGCGCGCGGGACTTCGCCGACAGCCTCGTGCGCCTTCGAGTGGT
>DASSGI010000381.1:0-2158 GCA_035857655.1 Casimicrobiaceae bacterium
GGCGCCGACCGCGAGCACGAGCGGCGCGTGCGTGCGCGGTGCGAGGAAGACCGGCGACTGCCGCGCCGCTTCGGCATCGTCGAGCTTCAAATCGACGTTGTACGAGGATTGAACCAGCGGCAGCAGATCGTGCAGACCCGACAGCGAGACGCCGCCGACGATCGGCGCTTCGGCGAAGCCGTGCGCGGACCAGTCGGTAGCGAACAGCATCGCGGTCAGATGTCCGCCCGCCGAATGGCCGCCCACGACGATGCGCGACGTATTCGCGCCATGTCCGGCGCCCTCGCGAGCGACCCATGCGACCGCGCGCCGGCACTCTCCGACGATCGTCGCGATCGAAACGTCCGGACAGAGGTCGTAGTTGACGACCGCGACAGCGAGTCCCTGCGCGACGAACGGCGTCGCGACGTACGAAAAGTCGCTCTTGTCGAAAGCGCGCCAGTAGCCGCCGTGAATGAACACGAACGTCCCGTGCGCGCGCCCTGACGGCACGAACAGATCGAGCGTCTCTTTCGCGCCGGTCCCGTAACGCAGGTCGAGGTGCGGAGCGAGCTCCGCACGCGCTTCCGCCGAAGCCGCAGGATAGTACTCAAGCCAGCGCGGATGCTCGGGCACCGCAGCGCGGTTGTTGTAGCCGCGCTCGACGAAGTCCGGCGTGTAATCGCTGGACGCGAGCCGGTTCATCCGGTCGTCGCGTCGATCGAGATCGACAGCGTCCCGAGCCCGTCGATCCCGCCGTCGAGACGGTCGCCGGGCTTGACCGGACCCACGCCCGCCGGAGTTCCGGTGAAGATCAGATCTCCCGGCAGCACCTCGTAATACTGCGACAGGAAATGCACGGTGTGCGCGACGTCCCAGATCATGTCGGCAAGATCGCCCTGCTGGCGCCGCTGGCCGTTGATGTCGAGCCAGATCGCGCCGCGGCTCGGATGCCCGACTCGAGATGCGGGATGGAGCTCGCCGATCGGTGCCGCCTGCGCGAACGACTTCCCGATGTCCCAGGGCCGCTTCTTCTCGCGCATCTCGTTCTGCAGGTCACGCCGAGTCATGTCGAGCCCGACCGCGTAACCCCAGACAACGCCCAGCGCATCCGCCGGCGCGAGCTTCACGCCGCGCGAGCCGATCGCAACGACCAGCTCGATCTCGTGGTGGAAGAACCTGGTGGCCAGCGGATAGCGAATGTGCCCGGCCGCGGGTGGCACGACGGCGACGATCGCGTCGGCCGGCTTCGTGAAAAAGAAGGGCGGCTCCTTCGTCGCGTCGCCTCCCATCTCCTTCGCGTGCTCGGCGTAGTTGCGCCCGACACAATAGATGTGGCGGACGCTAAAACGGTCGGTCCCGCCGGCCACCGGCACCGACGGTATTTCCCAGGTCTCGATCACGGTTCCCATGGGCGGCCTCTATTCATTCTGCGTCGGGTTGCTTCTGCGGCGCGGCGTTCGCGAATGCGGGCAGCGCGACGCACGCGGCCTCGATGCGCAGCAGCGTCGGATACGGCGACAGGTCGAGATTGACCCGACGCGAGTTGGCGAGCTGCGGCACGAGGCAGATATCGGCGAGCGTCGGTGTCGCGCCGTGGCAGAACGCGCCGGTCGCTTTGTCGCGCGCGAGCCGCGTTTCGAGCGCTTCGAACCCGACGTCGCACCAGTACCGATACCACCCGTCGCGCTGCGCGTCGGTCGCGCCGAGCGTCCCGGTCACGTAGTTCAGCACGCGCAGATTGTTGAGCGGGTGGATGTCGCACGCGATCGACAATGCGAGCGAGCGCACGCGTGCGCGGCCCGTGGAGTCTGCCGGCAACAGCGCCGGCTCGCGATGCGTCTCGTCGAGCCATTCGATGATCGCCAGCGATTGCGTGAGGACGTCGCCCGCGTCGGTGACGAGCGACGGAACGAGTCCCTGCGGATTCACCTCCAGGTAGTCGTCGGCGTGCTGCGCACCGCGGCGCAGATGAACGAACGCGCGCTCGGGCGACAAGCCCTTCAAGTTGAGCGCGATGCGCACCCGATAGGCGGCAGACGAGCGGAAGTAGTCGTAGAGCTTCATCGCCTCAATGCCCGCCCGGCCGCCCGAAGGGCATTGACTGCCCCCTCGGGGGGCAGCGAACGCAGTGAGCGTGGGGGTCGTTCATTCATCTCAGAAGAACGCCTGGATTCCC
>DASSGI010000382.1:0-2673 GCA_035857655.1 Casimicrobiaceae bacterium
CGCATCCTTATCGGGTTGAGCTCGAGCGTGGTCATGCCGAAGTCGTGATAGAGCTCCCAGAGCTTCGGCAGGTGCTGGACGAGGGGCGAGATCAGCTGCTTCGGCGCCTCGAGCGCCGACAGCGCGTTCGCGACGACGAACGCCTTCATGCCGGTCAACGCGTCGAACGGCACGCTCGCGACCTTGTCCTTCGGGAGCTCCTCGATGTCCATCCCGCCCATGTGCGTGAGCGTCATCGTCGGCGCGCGAAAATGCGTCGAGTCGGTGATGGAGAAATAGACTTCGTGCTCAGCTGGCACCGCGCCCTCGAACGTCACGCCGTTCGCCTTCGCGACCTGGTTGCCGTGCCTGTGCTCGACGAAGTAAAGACGCTCCTTCTCCTTGAGCGCCGTCTTCAGGTCCTTCGCGCGGCCCAGGAGCCCGGCCTTGCCTTTCTTGCCGACGCCGCCCTTGAACACCGGCTTCACGAAGATCGAGCCATGGCGCTCGATCAGCGCCTTGATCTCCTCCTCGCTCGCGTCGGGGCCGAGCACCTCGGACGTGGGAAACCCGGCGAATTGCAGGAGCTTTGCGCCGTAGAGCATTCCGGTGACTTGCATCGCGTTCCTCCGTCTGCCCGCAATCGGGATGAGCGATAATCGCCGGACAAGCTTTCACGCAGCTTTCGTCGCCGGGGTTTTTCGGGCTCTTCACCGAAGTTCGGGGGCTGCCGGGCTTGCCGGGACGGAGGGGTCGAATGCGGGTGCTTCTGGCCGAGGACAATCCGCAGCTCGTGAGGTGGCTGGCGAAGGCCCTGCGGGGGAGCCACTACGCAGTCGACACCGTCAGCGACGGGCCGGGCGCCGAGCAGCTCCTCGCGTCCGAGGATTACGACGCGGCAATCCTCGACCTCACGCTGCCGCGGATGGATGGCCTCGACGTCTTGCGCCGAGTGCGCGAGCGCGGCTTGCGGGTGCCGATCCTCGTGCTGACGGCGCGCGGCGCGCTCGACGAGCGGTTGAAGGGCTTCGATCTCGGCGCCGACGACTATATGACGAAGCCTTTCGAGCTGGCCGAGCTCGAAGCGCGGCTCAAGGCGCTCATTCGCCGCTCGCAGGGCCAGGGCAAGTCGGTCGTCTCGTTCGGTCCGCTCGACTACGAGAGCAGCGGGAGGATGTTCCACCTGCAGGGCGCGCCTCTCAAGCTGCGGCCGCGGGAGCACGCGGTTCTCGAGGTGCTTTTCCTGCGCGCCGGGAAGGTCGTCAGCAAGGAAGCGCTCCACGAGAAAATCTTCGATCTCGACGCGTCCGCGAGCGCCGAGAGTGTCGAGGTCTACGTGCACCGCCTGCGCAAGCATCTCGACGGCTCGGGCGTTGCGATCGTCACCGTCCGCGGGTTGGGATATACGCTTGAGACGAGCGGATAGACCTGGCAGCCTGCTGCGGCAGCTCCTTGCCTGGCTGCTGATTCCGCTCGTAGCGCTGCTCGCGTTCAACGCGTTCCTGAGCTATCGGACCGCGCTGGACGCGGCGAACGAGGCGTACGACCGGCTGCTCCTCGCGTCCGTCCGCGCGATCGCGGATCGCGTCAGCGTGGTCGACAACGAAGTGCGCGTCGATGTCCCGTACGTCGCGCTCGAGCTGTTCGAGTCGAAGAGCCAGGAGCGGATCTTCTATCGCGTCGCAACCGTGGGAGGTGGAACGATTACCGGCTACGAGGACCTGCCGCTGCCGCCCCGTTCGCCCACGCTTCCCGACGCGCCGGTTTTCTGGCAGGCGAAGTATCACGACGAGAACGTCTACTTCGGCGCGCTCGCGAGGACTTTCTACGATGCGGTACCGCGCGGACCCGTGCTGATCGTCGTCGGCGAGACCGCCGAGGCGCGCGATGCGCTGTCGCGCGAGATCCTGATCGACAGCGTCACACGGCAGGGGCTGCTCATCGTCGTCGCAGCACTCGTCGTGTGGGTGGGGTTGCGCCGAAGCTTGCGCCCCGTCGTGCACCTCACCGATGCGATCGCCCGGCGCGCGCCGACCGATCTCGCGCCGATCGACGGCGGCGGTGTGCAGAGCGAAGTGCGTCCGCTGATCGACGCGCTGAACCAGCACACCGGGCGCCTCGACGAGCTCATCGCGGCGCGGCAGCGCTTTCTCGACGATGCGTCGCACCAGTTGCGCACTCCGCTCGCGGCGCTGAAGACGCAGGCCGAGTTCGGTCTTTCCGGCGCGCGCGCCGCATCGGCGTACGACGCGGAACCGCCGGACGCAATGCGCGTGCTGCTTACCGACATCCATCGAACGACCGACGAGACGATCCGTCTCGTCAATCAGCTGCTCGCATTGGCGCGCGCCGAGCCGCAAGGCGTGCCGAGCCGCGACATCGGCGACGTCGATCTCGATGCGCTCGCGCGCGTCACGACGACCGAGCTCGTCCCGGCGGCCCGGCAGAAGCAGATCGACCTCGGGTTCGAAGGGGGCGGCGAATGCGTCGTCACCGGCAACCGGCTGCTGCTGCACGAGCTGATTGTCAACCTTGTTGACAATTCGATCCGTTACACGCCGGCTGCGGGTCGCATCACGGTGCGCGTGCGACGGGAGGCGACAGGCGACAGCGTCGGGACCGATGCAAGGCCGGATCGGCCTGCGGCGACGAAAGCCGTTGTGCTCGAAGTCGAGGACAACGGTCCCGGCATTC
>DASSGI010000383.1:0-15166 GCA_035857655.1 Casimicrobiaceae bacterium
AGAGACGACGGAACTCGTCGCGCCACTCGTTCGCGAGCCCGGAGATCGAAGGAAGAGAGATTTGATTCATCGAAGCAACGCGCTCGAGCCGCCGAGCTCGCCGATCAGATCCAGCGCGCGCGGCCATTCCCTGTAGCCCGAAGCCGGATTCAGATGACCAACGGCGCCTACATCGACGAGACGGCTTTCCCACGCAGCGGCGAGCTCGGCGACGCGCTCAAAGCGCCCGAGCGGATCGTTGGTGCTCGCCGCGACGATCGACGGAAACGGGAGCGGCGATCGCGGCGTGGGTATCCAGCCGTTGTCGCGCAGCACCTGTTGCGCCGGATAGCCTTCGGGCAACGGCGATTCGAAATCGGGTGGCGCGGCGAGCAGCGCACCCTGGATCGGGCGCTTGTGCTCCCTCGCCCAGTGCACGGCGATCATGCAGCCGGCGCTATGCGCGACCAGCACGACGGGCCCTGCTACGCCCCCGAGCGTGCGGTCGAGATCGGCGATCCACATCGCGCAAGAAAGCTTGTCGTGTGTCCTCCGCGGCACGCACGCCACCCGGGAAAGCTTCTTCTCGAGCAGCGTCTGCCAATGCTCGGGCATGTGGTCGCGCAAGCCGGGGACGATGACGATCGTCGGCGTCACAGCGTCGTTGCGCGTTTGTCGTGTTGTCGCTGCGAATCCGTTGTCCATCGTTCGTTTGCTCGTTGGTGCCGCAATGTCGTTATCGCTCGTCGATCGACGCTGTACGCGAGAGGCCGGTTCAGAATTGCTCTTCGGCAAGCGCGAGCACGCTCGCTCCGCCGCCGACGATCGTTTCGCACAACCCGGGAGCGCGCGTCAGGAAGTGGTCGGAGAAATGACGCGCCGTCACGATCTTCGCCCGCAGGAACGAGGCATCCCCGTCCCCGGCTTCGAGCTTGCGAGCGGCGATCAGCGCCGATCGCGCGAGCTGCGCGCCGCCGCAGACGATTCCCGCGAGCTCGAGAAACGGGACGGCGCCCGCGAGCGCCACGCCCGGGTCCGAGCCCATCTGCTCGGCGACGAAGCGCCCGGCCTGCTCGAGCGCACCGATTCCCGCGCCGAGCCGTTCGCCGATCACGGCAAGGTCGCGATCGCCGGAGCGGACCAGCGACTGCTGGACCTCATCCATCGTTGCGATCGCCGCGGCAAGCGCCTTGCCGCCGTCGCGCGCGATCTTGCGTCCGATCAGGTCGTTCGCCTGGATGCCGGTCGTGCCTTCGTAGATCGTCGTGATCCGCGCATCGCGAAGATACTGCGCCGCGCCGGTCTCCTCGATGAAGCCCATGCCGCCGTGAACTTGCACGCCGAGCGAGGCGACCTGCTGTGCAGTCTCGGTGCTCCAGCCCTTGACGATCGGGATCATCAGCTCGGCGAACGCGAGCTCGCGCTTGCGCACTTCCGCGTCGGGATCGCGGTGCGCGCGATCGAGCGCCGCTGCGGTGACGTAGCCGAGCGCACGCGCCGCTTCGGTGTTCGCGCGCATCGTGAGCAGCATCCGGCGCACGTCGGGGTGGCCGATGATGCCCGAGGGCGCTGCGTCCTTCTGCGCGCCGGCAACGCGGCCCTGAACGCGCTCGCGCGCATAGGCAACCGCACGCTGATACGCGCGGTCGGCGATGCCCACACCCTGCATGCCGACGCCGAAGCGCGCCGCGTTCATCATCACGAACATGTACTCGAGCCCGCGGTTCTCCTCGCCGACGATGTATCCGACAGCGCCCCCCTGGTCGCCGAACGCGAGCACCGCCGTCGGGCTCGCATGGATGCCGAGCTTGTGCTCGAGCGACACGCAGCGGAGGTCGTTGCGCTCGCCGAGGCTCCCGTCGCGATTGACGAGGAACTTCGGAATGACGAACAGCGATATGCCCTTGACGCCCGGAGGCGCATCGGGTGTGCGTGCGAGAACGAGGTGAACGATGTTCTCGGTGTAATCGTGCTCGCCGTAGGTGATGAAAATCTTGTTGCCGTAGAGCTTGTAGCTGCCGTCGCCCTGCGGAACGGCCTTCGTGCGCACGGCCGCTAGATCGGACCCTGCCTGCGGTTCGGTGAGGTTCATCGTGCCGGTCCACTCGCCGGCGACCATCTTCGCGAGATACGCCTGCTTCAGCTCGTCGGAGCCGTTCAACTGGATTGCCTCGATCGCGCCGGCGGTGAGCATCGGGCAAAGCTCGAACGCCATGTTCGCCGCGTTCCACATCTCGTCGACGGCCGCCGCGACGAGATGCGGCATCCCCTGCCCCCCGTACTCGGGATCCTTCGCGAGACCGTTCCAGCCGAGCTCGCAGAATTGCCGGTACGCATCGCGAAACCCGCTTGCGGTGCGAACGCTTCCGTCGTCGTTGCGCTTCGCACCTTCGCGATCGCCGACGACGTTGAGCGGATCGAGCACGTCGGACGCGAACTTCCCGGCCTCTTCGAGGATCGCGGCGACCGTGTCCGGCGTCGCGTCGGCGTAGCCGGGAAGCTTTCCGATCTCGTCGAGTCCGGCGAGCTCGGTCAGCACGAACTGCATGTCCGCAAGCGGGGCGCGGTATTGGCTCATTCGATCGTCTCCTGTCTTCGTCCTTCGCTCTAGCGCGCGCCGGCCGCAGCGTCCGCGCGCTGCGATTCGGCGAGCTTCGCGCGGATCACCTTCTTGTCCAGCTTGCCGACGCTCGTCTTCGGAATCGCATCGACGAAATACACACGGTCGGGCACGGCGTACCTCGACACCGTGCCCTTGTCGGCGAAGCTCGCGACGTGCTTGCGGACCAGGTCTTCGGTGGGCTGCGTGTCCGTTCCCTGCTTGACGACGACGAGCGCGACGGGACGCTCGCCCCATTTGTCGTCGGGCACACCGACGACCGCCACCTCGGCGACGCCGCGAACGCGCAGGATCAGGTCTTCGACGTCGAGCGAGGACACCCATTCGCCGCCGGTCTTCACGACGTCCTTGATCCGGTCGACGATCTTGAGATAGCCCTCGGTGTCGATCACGCCGACGTCGCCGGTGTGGAGCCAGCCGCCGCGCCACAGCTCTTCGGACCGCTCGGGCTCGCCGAGATAGCCTTGCGTGAGCCACGGCGAGCGCACGACGACCTCGCCCTGACTCGTGCCATCGTGCGGAACGTCGTTCATTTCGTCGTCGACGACTCGGAGCTGCACGAACGGAATCGGCCGGCCGGCGCGGCAGCGGTACGGCAGGCTCTGCTCCTGGTCCCAATCGCGCATCGCAGGCACGAGGTGCGCAAGCGTCAGAATCGGACAGGTTTCCGACATGCCGTAGCCCGCGATGATGTCGATGCCGCGTTCGACCGCGGAACGGGCGAGCGGCAGCGGCAGCGCGGAGCCGCCGATGATGACCTTCCAGCGCGAGAGATTGGTCGCCTGCGACGCAGGGCTCGCGAGCATCATCTGCAGGATCGTCGGTACGCAATGCGAGAACGTCACGCCTTCGCGGGCAATCAATCCGAGCAGCACATCGGGGAGATACCGCCCCGGGTAGACCTGCTTGACGCCGAGCATCGTCGCGACATAGGGAAGCCCCCACGCGTGGACGTGGAACATCGGCGTGATCGGCATGTAGACGTCGTCGCCGCCGAACGTCGCGTGCGCCGCAGCGGCAAGCGCGTTGGCCGCGGCGAACGTGTGCTGGACGAGTTGGCGGTGGCTGTAATAGACGCCCTTCGGCAGACCCGTCGTACCGGTCGTGTAGAACGTCGTCGCCCGCGTGTTCTCGTCGAGATCCGGAAACGAATACGCGCTTTTCGCGCCGGCGAGCATCGTCTCGTATTCGGCGGCGAACTCGACCTTGGTCAAGGGAACGCTCGCGCCGTCGTTGAGCAGCACGAAGCGCACCCCCGGCCGGATCTTGTCGCGGATCGCTTCGATCAGCGGCAGGAACTCGGCGTTCACGAGGATCACGTCGTCCGCGGCGTGGTTGATCGTGTACAGCACCTGTTCGGGCGAGATCCGGACGTTCACCGTGTGCAGCACCGCACCCATCATCGGCACTGCGAAGAACGCTTCGAGATAGCGGTGGCTGTCCCAGTCCATCACGGCGACCGTGTCTCCCGGCGCGACGCCGAGATCGGCGAGCGCGGACGCGAGACGGCGCACGCGCTCGGCGAGCTTCGAGTAGGTGAGGCGCAGGTTTCCGTAGACGATTTCCTGCTGCGGTGCCCTGGCAACTCCGTGCGCGAGGATCCGCGCGATCGTGAGTGACGGCTCGACGGCCGATGGCGTGCGAGCGATGGCGAGCTTGTTCATGACATTCTCCGAAGGGGCGACGACGGTACGCGCGATGCGGCACGCCGGCCGCGGCGCAGCCCGCTCTCGGCGGACTCCGTCAGGAACGATTCAACGATGCGCGCCGACTCCTCGGCTCGCGTAACGAGAAACAGATGCCCGCAATCGAGGATCTCGATCCGCGCATCGGGGATCAGCCACTGCATCACATAGGCGTTCACGATCGGGACGAGCGGATCGTCGGCGCCGGCCATGATCAGCGTCGGCTGGGAAAGCGTCCAAAGCCACGGCAGGCTGGTCCACCCGAAAGCGGCGGCGAGCTGCATGTAGTAGCCGCCGCGACTCGAAAAGCGGACGTGATCGAACGCGTGCATCACGGCTGCGGGCTTGCGGCGGAACACGCCGCCGTAGACGTCGCCGGCGACCTTGAGCGCGTGCTCGCGATCGACGTAGCGCCGCGGCGTCAGCATCTTGAGCAGCACCGGGAGCTGCGCGGGGACCATCAGCGCCCCGGGCGACGTCGCGGCGAGCACGAGCCGCCGGCAGCGCGACGAATGCTGAAACGCGAACTGCTGGGCGATCGCCCCGCCCCACGAGACGCCGAGCACATCGGCCTCCTCAAAGCCGAGATGATCGAGGAGCTCCGCGGTAAGACGCGCGATGTTCGACGGGCGATAAGGCGACGGCGGAGTCGGCGAACCGCCGACGCCGGGAACGTCGTATGTGATGACGCTCGGCGCGTCGAGCGCGTCGATGAACGGCAGCGCAAGCTCGATGTTCGCGCCGAGGCCGTTCAATAGCAGCAACGGCGGGCGCGAGGTGTCGCCGGCGCGAACCGCATACCGGATCCGATGGCCGTGGACGTGCGCGTGGTCGATGTGCATCGTCCGTCGCCTGCGTGTCGATCTCTTGCGCGCGCCCATCGCCGCCCTAGCGCTCGAAGACGTACGTGCCCGGCGCCGCGGCGAGCGGCGCGTGACGAGTGCTGCCGAGCGTTTCGGTCGCCGGTTGCAGTGATCCGGAGCGCTGACGGATCCACGCGCGCCAGTGCGGCCACCAGCTTCCCTCGACCTTGTTGCGCTTCGCGAGCCAGGCGTCGGGCGTCGACGCGCGCGCGGGTCCGGCGATGAACCACGAGCGCGCGTTGCCGGGCGGATTGATGAGGCTCTGGATATGGCCACCGTTCGACAGAACAAACGTCGACCGCGACCCGCCGTAGAGGCGCGCGGTGCGGTAGACGCCCTGCCAGGGCGTGATGTGATCGGCGAGCCCGCCGACGACGAACGTGTCGATCCCGATCCTGCTCACGTCGATCTTGCGGCCGCGAATCGTCAGCGTGCGCGGGTGCGCGAACGGATTTCTCTCGATCAGGTCGAGGAAGTCCGAATGCAGGCGCGCTGGCAGCCGTGTCGCGTCATTGTTCCAGTAGAGGATGTCGTGTGCCGGCGGATCGTTGCCGAGCAGATAGTTGTTGACGACGTAGTTCCACACGAGATCGTTCGGGCGCATCCACGCGAACATCCGCGCGAGGTCGTTGCCTTCGACGACGCCGCGCTTGCGCGATGCCGCCCGCGCCGCCTTGATCGTCGCCGGCGTCACGAACAGGCCGGCCGTCGTGTCGCGGATCGCAGAAGTGTCGAGCACGCACACGGCGAGCGTCGCCGAATGCACCTTGCGCCGGCCGCGCGCTGCGAGAAAGCCGAGGAACGCCGTCAGCGTGATCCCGCCCGAGCACGCGCCCCAGACGTTCACGTCGGGCGCGCCCGTGATCTCGCGAATCGCATCGACCGCCTGCTCGAGCGCCCCGACGTAGGCGTCGAAGCCCCAGTCGGCGTCCTTCGCCGTCGGATTGCGCCAGCTCACCGCGAACGTGCGCACGCCGCCTTCGAGCGACCACTGGACGATGCTCTTCCCCGGCGCCAGGTCGAACGCGTAGTACTTGTTGATCTGCGGCGGAACGATGACGAGCGGCCGCTTGTGCACCTCCGAGGTCGTCGGCGCGTACTGGATCACCTCGAGCACGTCGTTGCGATAGACGACGGCGCCGCGCGTATTCGCGATGTTCTTTCCCATCATGAACGGACGCGCGTCGACCTGGCGCGGCAGCCAGCGTCCGCTCGTCACGTCTTCGACGAGGTTCGCGAGACCGCGGATCACGCTCGCGCCTTTCGTCGCGCGGGCCTTTCTCAACGCCGCGGGGTTGGTGACGATGAAGTTGGTGGGGGCGATCGCGTCTATCAGCAGCGATGTCACGAAGCGGGCGCGCTCGGTCGCGAGCGGGTCGAGCTTCGCCTCGTCGACGGTGCGATCGAGACTCTTGCCGAGCGCGACGTAAGCCTGCAGCAGGCGGCGAAATCCGGCGCTGTCGTTCCACGCCGCATCGTTGAACCGGCGATCGCCCGTTGCGGGCACGAGTGCCGAGCGTCCCGCGGCGACACGGCCGAGCTCGCCCAGGAAGCTCGTGTACTCGCGCGTCACCATGCCGGGCTGGCGCGCGAGCCGCGCGAGCAGCGTCGACGCCGCGCCGAGCACTTCCTTCCGGCGGATCCCGATCAGCGGATTCGCGGCGAGCGTGTTCTGCGTCGCGCGCTCGATCAGCGCCGACGAAGGCGGCGCGCCTCGCGAGCGGGCGCGCGGTTTTGCGTTGCTTGCCTGCCCCCTCGCTCGGATGCGCCCCTGCGCGGTCGTCGTCGCGGTCATCGTCGTTGTCCCGGTTCCCGATTCATTCGGCGCGCGCGATCAGCATCGCGAGCGAATCGGCGACGAGCGCGGGCTTTGCTTCGCCTTCGATCTCGATCGTGTTCTGCAGCGTGATCAGCGTGCGCCCCGACCCTTTGCCTTCCGCCGCCACCAGCACGACACGGTTGCGCACGCGGCTGCCGGCCTTCACCGGCGCGAGGAAGCGCACCTTGTCAAGACCGTAATTGAGCGCCGCCGCCGCATCGGCCGGGATCACCCCCGCTTCGATCGCGAGCGACGCTGCGACCGAAAGCGTCAGATAGCCGTGCGCGATCGTCCCGCCGAACGGGCTCTCGCGGCGCGCGCGCTCGACGTCGACGTGGATCCACTGCTTGTCGCCGGTGCAATCGGCGAATTCGTCGATCCGCTGCTGGTCGATCGTCAGCCAGCCGGAGACGCCGATCTCGCGTCCCGTGTGCTCGGCGATCGTCGCCATCGTGTAGCCGGCCGGTGCCATGTTCTCCCCCCGCTCCTGTTTTCGAGCGTTACGCGCGCTGCTTGCGGACGACCGAGGTCGGCAGCAGGAAGTACGACAGCGCCGGAATGAGCACGAGCGCCCCGATCATGTTCCAGATGAACATGAAAGTCAGCAGGATCCCCATGTCGGCCTGGAACTTGATCGGCGAGAACGCCCACGTGATCACGCCTGCGGCGAGCGTCACCCCGACGAGCGCGACGACCTTGCCGGTGAACTGCACGGCGTTCCTGTAGGCGTCGGCGAGCGAGAGTCCCGCGCGCTGCTGCGCGAGCTGCACCGAAAGGAGGTACAGCGCGTAGTCGACGCCGATGCCCACGCCGAGCGCGATCACCGGAAGCGTCGCGACCTTGACGCCGATCCCGAGCGCCACCATCAGCGCCTCGCACAGGATCGAAGTGAGCGCGAGCGGCACGACCGCGACGACGACGGCGCGCCAGTTGCGGAACGTGATGAAGCAGAGAACGATCACCGCGAGATAGACGTAGACGAGCATCTCGCGCCACGCCTTCTTCACGACGATGTTCGTCGCCGCCTCGATGCCGGCGCTTCCGGCTGCGAGCAGGAACGTGCGGTCCGTGTCGCTGTGCTTGTCGGCGAATTCGGCCGCCGAGTCGACGACGCGCTGCAGCGTCTCCGCGCGGTGGTCGGCGAGGTACGCGATCACCGGCATCACCGAGCAGGCGGTGTTGAAGAGATCCGGATTGTTGACGGACGCCTGCTGCGCAGCGTAGTTGAGGACGTCCTGGTTGCGATTGACCGTCAGCCATTTCGGATTGCCTTCGAACGAGCCCGCGGTAATCTGCCGGACCGCGTCGACGAGCGACACCGTCGTCTGCACGCCGGGAACCTGGCGAAGCTGCCACGCGAGGCGATCGGCTTCCACCAGGGTCGGATATTTCAGGCAGCCTTCCTTGTCGGTCTTGACGATTACCGCGAACTGGTCGGACGAAAGCGCGTAGTTCGCCGTGATGTAGGCGTTGTCGGTGTTGTAGCGCGAATCGGCGCGGAGCTCCGGCGCACCGGGGTCGAGATCGCCGATCTTGAGCTGCGTCGACACTGCGAAGCCGACGATCGCGAGCGCCGCGGACGCGCCGATCGCACCGAGAGCCCAGCGGCGCGTCGTGAAGCGGTCGAGGAACAGCCACACCTGGCCGAGGCCGCGGCCGCGCGTTTCCTCCTTTTCTTCCTTGAGGCTGCGCTCGGCGGCGCGCTGACTCACGCCGGTGTACGAAAGGAGCACCGGCAGCAACAGCAGGTTCGTGAAGATCAGCACCGCGACGCCGATCGACGCGGTGAGCGCGAGGTCGCGAATGACGGGGATGTCGATCACCATCAGCACGGCGAAGCCCACGGCGTCGGCGAGAAGCGCGGTGAGCCCGGCGAGGAACAGCCGCCGGAACGTGTAGCGCGCCGCGACGAGCTTGTGCGTGCCGCGCCCGATGTCCTGCATGATGCCGTTCATCTTCTGCGCGCCGTGCGAGACGCCGATCGCGAACACGAGGAACGGAACCAGGATCGAGAACGGGTCGAGCTCGAAGCCGAAGAGCGCCACGAGGCCGAGCTGCCAGATCACCGCGACGATCGAGCAGGCGACGACCAGCGCAGTGCTGCGCACGCAGCGCGTGTACGAATAGATGACTGCCGTCGCGATCGCCGCGGCGATCCCGAAGAACGCCATCACCTTGATGAGTCCGTCGATCAGCTCGCCGATCAGCTTCGCGAAGCCGATCACGTGGATGCTGATGTTCGGACCCTCGCCCTTCGTGCGCACGCCTTCGAGGTTCTTCGCGAGCTCGTACTTGGCGCGGACCTTCTCTTCGAGCACTCTCGACAAGCCGTGGTAGTCGATCGGCTTGCCGGTGCCCGGTTCCTTGTCGAGCAGCGGAACGAAGATCATGCTCGACCTGAAGTTGTTCGCGACCAGGCTGCCGACGATGCCCGAGCGCGCGATGTTCTGCTTCAACTGCTCGACGCTTTTCGGCGACCCGTCGTAGTTGTCGGGCATTACCGGTCCGCCGCGGAAACCCTCTTCGGTGATCTCGGTCCAGCGCACGCCGGGCATCCAAAGCGACCTGACCCACGCGCGATCGACGCCGGGCGTGAGGATCAGCTCGTCGTTGATCTGCTTCAGCGCTTCGAGATATTTCGGATCGAAGACGTCGCCATCGGTGTTCTCCACGACGACGCGCACCGCGTTGCCCAGGCCCCGCAGGTCTTTCTGGTACGTCAGGTAATTCTTGATGTACGGCTGGCTCTGCGGAATCATCTTCTCGAAGCTCGCGTTGAGCACGAGCTTCGTCGCCGCAAAGTAACCGAGGACGACTGTGACGATCGCGCAGACGATCATCATCGCAAGCCGGTTGTTGAACACGAGCCGCTCGAGCAGGTTGCCCGAGCTGCGGTCGAATTCCGCGATTCCGCGGACGACCGGCATCGCGTCCTGGTCGATGGAAAGAGTGGCCATGATCGTCTGTTGTCGGGTAATCGGCGCGCTTAGCGCGCCGCGGTTTCGGTCACCGTCGCGCCGCGCGGACCGACGAGCACGAAGCGGTCGTTGCCGATCGGCGCAAAGCCGGTGACGGGCGTCGGATTCTTGAGCGCGACCTTGCTGAACGTGCGTCCGCCATCCGCGCTCGATGCGATGCGACCGCCGCCGTCGGCAAGGAGGACTGCGCCTCCGTCGCCCTGCGCCGCACCGACGATCGCGGCCGGCAGCCCGGCGTCGGCCTTCGTCCACGTCTTGCCGGCGTCTTCGCTGCGGTAGACATTGCCGCGCAATCCGAAGACCAGCACTGCGGAGCCTGCGCCAGCCACGCCGAAGAAGCTGCCGTTGTACGGAACGGTGAGCGCAACGAAGCGCTGCGATGCCGGATCGAGCTTCAGCACGAGCCCGCCTTCACCGGCGATGTAGAGCTCGCCCGCGACCGGACGGATCGCGTACAGGTTGAAGAATTTGGGATTTTCGGTCTTGTCGAACCACGTCTCCCACGTCGCGCCGCCGTCCGTCGTGCGGAAGATCAGGTTGAAAGCGCCGACCGCATAGCCGACCTTCGCGTCGCTGAACCACACGTCGAGAAACGGCTTGTCGGCGCCCTGTTCCTTGTAGCGTTGCGCTTCGGCGGCGAATGCCTTCGCGTTGGCGGATGCGGGCTCCGAGGCGAGCTTGCGCTCCATCGCAGCGACGAGAAGATCGTTCGCCTTGCGCCCGTCGAGCTGCAGCTGCCACGTATCGCCGCCGTCGCCGCTATGGAGAACGACGCCGTCGTGCCCTACCGCCCAGCCCTGCCGATCGTCGACGAAGAAGACCGCCGTCAAGTCCGAGCTCACCGGGGCCGGCGACTGCTTCCACGTCGTGCCGTTGTCGTTCGAAACGACGATGTGTCCGCGCTGCCCGACCGCGACGAGCCGGTTGCCGGCGCGCGCCACGCTCTGCAGCATGCTCTTCGCCGCGAGCGGCGAGATCTGCGCCGGCGTATCGAGCACATCGGTGAAGCCGGCTCCGATCGCTGGCGCCGCCAGCGAGAGCACTAGGGCTGTCGCAAGCGCCATCCGGAGTGTCGTCGATGCTTTCATGATGCGTTTTTTCGAGAGTGAGCAACCGCCGCAGCGCGCAGCCTGAGGCCGCGGCGGAAGCTCGGTGGGTGGAGAAGCTTACGGTTGTCAGCGAATGCCGGCGCCGGCAAGCGCGTCGGCCGACCAGAAGCTCTCCTTCGGCAGCTCGGCCATGTACTTCAAGCCCTTGTACGGTCCGAAGAGCCCGGACACCGCGTACAGTCCCGAGTTGAAGTCGTAGCACGCCGTCGTGTCGCCGAAAGGCGCCTGGACGTCGTAGCTGTACGACGGGTAGGCGTAGCTCGCGCGGTAGAGCTGCCCGCGGGCATCGTACTCATCGGACGCAACTGCCAGCCAGCTGTCCTCGTCGATGTAGAACACGCGCTTGCTGTAGATGTGGCGCGAGCCTTCCTTGAGCGTCGCTTCGACGACCCAGACGCGATGGAGCTCCCAACGCACGAGATCGGGATTGATGTGGTTCGGCTTGGTGACGTCGGCGGCAACCTTGTGGTACGTCAGGCGATAGTTGCCGTACGGAACGATCATCTCCTTCTTGCCGACGAGCTTCCAGTTGAAGCGATCCATCGCGCCGTTGAACACCGACAGGTCGTCCCACGTCGACGCGCCCGCCGTTCCGGCGTTCGGCGTGTCGTACGAGAGGTCCGGCGCGAGCTTCACGCGGCGTTGACCGGGCAGGTATTGCCACGCCCTGCGCGGCTGCTTCATCGGATTGACGGCATCCCAGAGCATCAGACCTTCTCCGGCGCGACGCGACGGCCCGGTATAGTTGATCTTGGCCACCCAGTACGGCTCGGTGGCGTTGATCGCACCGCTCTTCTTCGGATCGTAGATCGGCCACGCCCACCACAGGTCGCCGCTCGTCGAGAGCGTCGGCACGCCGGCGGAGTCGACGTTCCAGTTGTCGTACTTGAGGCCGTCGTAACCGAGGCCGTTGTAGCGAAGCAGATGGTTCCACATCGCTTCCTGCCCCGTTTTCGGGATCGGGAACGGATAGCCGGCGAGCGCATTCTCGACGCCGAGACCATTGTCGATCGACTTGACACCGGTCGCGTTCTTCACCGTGTTGTCAATCACGCGCTGCGGCACCGCGACGGTGCGATGCGTCGGGTAGACGTCGACGCGCATCGTCGGATAACGCTTGAGCAGCTCCTGCGTGCCCGCGGTGAGCTTGTCCGCATTGGCCGCCACGTCCTTGCCGGTGATCACGAGCCGCGGCTTCTCATTGGCGTAGGGATCAGGACGGAATCCGCTGCCCGCCTGGAAATCGGCCGGAGGCTTGATGCCGCCGGTGTACTCGGGGATCGTGCCGTCCTTGTTGCCGGCCTTCTCAGCGCCGATCGGCGTGAGCGTCGTGCCGAGTTGCTTGGCTTCGTCGGCCGAGACAGCGGCCCACGCGGAAGTCGCGGTGAGCGAGGCGATGGCAAGCGCCATCAGTGATTTGCGAAACATGGTCGTACTCCTCCTCATGGATGGATGGTCAATGAAAATCAGAAAGTCGTCTTGAACGTAAGCGACACCCAGCCGCGATCGGAAAGCGCGGCGTTGGTGCCGGCGAAGCAGTTCTGCGCACAGGAGGCGCCGCCGGCGGTCGAGTAGTTGCCGAAGTAGCCGATGTACGACAGGTTGATCAGGTACTTCTGGTAGATCGTCGCGCCGATGCCCGCGCTCCAGTTGCCGGTGTTCTTGTTGCCGCCGAAGAGCGTCGCGGCGGTGCCGGACAGACCCTGCGTCCACGTGAGCGGCATCGTCAGGTCGACACCCGGGAAAACCTGGAACCAGGTCGGCGTGAACGTCGCTGCCATGCCGACGAAGGTCGACGTCGGCTTGTCGATCGCCGAGTAGCCGGCGCGGCCCTTGTAGACAGCGGGGTTCTGCGTGACGCTGTCGAGATGCATCCAGGCCACTTCGGCGGCGATGTTCGCCGTGTCGAACAGCGGCGTGCTCGGCAGCGTGTAGAGGCCGTTGACGAGACCGTGCCAGGTGCTGCCGAGAGCGCCGGGCGTGTCGCCGTTGCTCGGCACCGAGGCGATGGCGACCGCGCCGGGCGTGACCGCAGCGAGCGGCGCCGGCAGCACGTTGATCGCATCGCTCGCGAGCGGCATGTTCTGCCGGTACGAGACTTCCGCACCGACCGAGACGCCCGCGATGTTCTTCGACAGGCTCATCGCGTACATGTGGATGTTGTTGCCGTACGCGGTCTGGTAGGTGCCCGCTTTGCCGTAGCTCCGAAGATCGGCGACTGAGGTCGCTTTCGGGTTGATCAGGCAGGGCGTGGGGTTTGCCGGCGTCAGCGGCGTGCCGCCGATCGCGGTGCAGGTCGCGGCCGGCAGCGTGGCGAGACCCGGCGTCGCCAGCACCTGCGGCAGGATGTCGGTCGCGTTGCGGTAGTAGAGCCCCAGCGTGCCGTCGAGCCACTCGGGACTCCAGCGCGCGGCCACACCGTAATCGCCGATGCTGCGGCTATAGCGCGAGGGCTCGATGATGTTCGCGTTGAACAGCCGCAGATTGGCCGGCGCGCCGGGAATGGCCGCGGCGAACGGATTGGGCCCGAGAACGAGCGAATCACCGCCGAAGTTCAGGAAGTCGAGGTTCTCGAGATAGCTTCCCGACTCGGGTGCGCGCACCGCCTGCCAGTTGTAGAACCACTGGCCGGCGATCGAGAGATCCTTCGTCGGCTGCGCCTGGAGCGTGACACCGCCGCGCGGACGGAAGAGCTCCTTCGCTTCGCTTCCGGGTGTTGCCAGCCCCTTCCACTGATCGACAGAATTCTGCGAGTAGGCGATGCTGTGCACAAGGCCGACCAGGAACAGGCTCTCGCCCCAGTACACGGTGTGCTGGCCGATTTTCACGCTCACCGGCACATCGCCGATCTCGAAGTTGCCGAACGTGAACCAGTCGAGCATCTCGCCCGAGGCGCCCTTCGCGTAGCGCTTGGTGTAGCCCGAGAGCACGCCGGCGGCGGGGAGTCCGTTGACCAGCGTGTTGGCGGTCGCGGTGTTGGTGCCGTCGAGGCTGTTGTAGGCAGGATCCCACCAGCCGGCGGCAGAGACGCGCACGCCGTACTTCTTCTGCCAGACGACATCGAACTCCGAGAGGACGTCGAAGCGGCTGGTGACGAGCGAGCCGTTCTTGAAGTTCAGATCGCCGTCGTTGGAGTTGGCGTTGCTGGTGATTCCGGGGTCCTGGCTCTGCACGCGGAAGCCCGCGTTGTAGCGGACCGTGTTGTCCCAGCGGATCGTGAGATCTTCGTTGTCGGTGGGGATCTCGAACGCCTGCGCCGAGCCGGCTGCGGCGAGCGCCGCCGCGACGGCGAGCGCTATCGCCCGACGCCGGAGCGCGTTGCCGCGATTATCTGTCTTGACCGAGTGTTGCACTTTCAATGCCTCCCAAAAATTTGAGAATGGAGAAAGAATCGATGAAGCGTTGCGTCGCGCGCTAGTCGCGAGCCTTGCGTTCGGTTTGGCCGCCGACCACCGCGGCCGGCGCGAGATTGAGGATTCGCGCAAACAGCCTGCGGAACTCCTCGTCGTTGTCGATCGAGAAACGCGGATCGGCATTGCCCGCGAATGCGGCGCCGACCTCCGCCCAATCCTCGGCAGTGAGGTGCCGCTGCGCGGCCGGCATGATCACTTTCGTCTCGAGATTCATGTGCTGCCACTGCGCGGCCGAAAATTGCTCGACGGCTTCGGCGAACGGCGCGAAGCTTCCGACCGGATCGGCCTCGTAGGCATCGAGCGTGGCTTCGAGCCTGCCGACGAGCGCGTGCCCCTCGTCATGCTGGCGTTCGAGCTCGTCGAGCGTGTCGTTGTACTCGCTCGTGCGAAGGCGGAGCTTGCGGAAGAGATACGCCTCCTCCTTCGGATGGTGGAGCGTTTCCGGGAATGCCTTGATGTAGTGGAGCATCGCCCGCAGCAGCGGAAACGGCGGAACGATCGTCTTGGCGCGCGCTTCGCGGACCAGGTATTCGAGGCCGTGGATCACGGCGGCGACCGAGCGGTGCTCGTCGCGGATGATCGTCGCCGGCGCGAGGTACGCCGGCGCCGCGACGTTGCCTTCGACTGCCGACACGAGCACCGCTATCGTCGTATGCTGAAGCACTTTCTGCGTCTGCGAGCCGAGCATCAAGCCCTTGAC
>DASSGI010000384.1:0-7858 GCA_035857655.1 Casimicrobiaceae bacterium
GTTACACGCCGGCTGCGGGTCGCATCACGGTGCGGGTGCGACCGGAGGCGACAGGCGACAGCGTCGGGACCGATGCGAAGCCGGATCGGCCTGCCGCGACGAAAGCCGTTGTGCTCGAGGTCGAGGACAACGGTCCCGGCATTCCGCCGGAGGAACGCGAGCGCGTATTCGACCGATTCTATCGAGGCTCGACCGCAACGAGCCACGGATCCGGGCTCGGGCTCGCCATCGTGAAGGACATCTGCCGGACGCACGCGGCGCGAATCGAGCTCACGTCGCCGGCCGGTGGGACGGGCCTGCGCGTCGTCGTGACTTTCGAAGCCCGCTCGACGCTAGCGCGATCCGGTCCCGCCGGGACTTGACCCCCGACTCACGGCCTCGCGCCACTGCTTCAGGAACTCCTGGCGCTTCGCGCGATCGAGATACACGAGCAATCCGGGACCGACGCCGATCGGCCGCATGCTGGCGCCCAGCGTCTTCGCGAGCCCCGCAGCCGTCAGATCGCTCGCGAGATCGCTGCGCACCGACAGAAGACCCGATTTCGTCGCGAGCAGCGACTGGCCCCGCTGCGACAGGAGGAAATCGAGCCACAGCCGCGCTGCATTGGGGTGCGGCGCGCCCTTCGCGATGAACGCGACGCGCGACAGCACGAGCGCATAGTCCTTTGGCAGCACGAAGCCGATCGCGGGATCCATCTTCGCGCGCGCGATCGCGTACGAGCCGATGACGTTGTAGCCGAGCAGAGACTGGCCGCGTCCGACAGCCTCCATCATCGCCGCGGTGCTCGCCTCGAGCCGTGCATCGGCATCGCCGAGCAGTCTCGCGAACTGCCAGAACGCAGGGCTCGCACGGCTGTCCTGCGTCGCAAACAGGAACCCGACGCCGGCGCGCTCGATGTCGTACGTGATCACCTTGCCCCTGAACCGATCGGGTCGCTCCTTCAGCAGCCGCGCGAAGTCCGCGTGCGACTGCGGCACCTCGCTCGGCGAAAGCAAGCGCTCGTTGTAGAGAAATCCGACGGGCTCGAACGTCGTGCCGAACGCTTCGCTCTTCCACACCGCCCATTCCGGCAATGCGCCCGCTTCCGGCGATGCGTACGCCTGCGCGTGCCCGTCGTTGACGAGCTTCAGCTGCAGATCCATCGCCGAGCTCCACAGCACGTCGGCGGTCGGCCGTGGCGCGGAGCGATCGGCGATGAAGCGACCGTACAATTCCGGGCTGTCGAGCTCGCGATATTCGACCTTTACGTCCGGGTACAGCGACTCGAACGCTCGGATCAGCGGTGTGGCGGCCGACACATCGGTCGTCGCATCGACGACGACACGGCCTTCCTTCCGTGCCGCCGCGATCGTTTCCGCGTACGAAGACGGATAGCCGGGCGGCGCAATTTGTGCGAAAGCATCGGGACAGCCGAGCGTCAGCGCTGTCGCCGCGAGCGCACATCTCAAGGCTGCGAGCGGACGCGCGATCACGCGAGCTTGATGAACTGGCGCCCCGGCAATGCGATCGGCGACAGATCCGCCGGGTTGAATCGCGATTTGTTGGCAGCGAAGTAGTCGAGGAGCCGCTGCGACTCCACCCACCACGGAAACTGCGCTCTCCACTCCGGGCGCACTCGATAGCGCAGCCAGTCGAGCGGCGCCGCGTCCCACTTGAAGTGGTGGATCTGGACCCAGCCGCTGACCGTCTTCAAGTTTCGCGTATCGATCAGCTTGTGCTTGCCGCCGCTCACGCGCACCGATGCCCGCGTGAAAACGACCTTGCGCGGATCGCCGCGCGCCAACGCCAGCGTGACGTTGACGGCCTTCGAGTACGTGTCCCAGAGCGATGTCTGCGGATCGAAAGCCGCCAGGCTGTAGTCGGCCGCGACGCGATCGACGAAGATTCCGCGCAGGAAGTCGACACCGTGCACGTCGCACTCCTTGACGACCTCGGGCAGCGACCCGGGGTAGACCTGAAGCTCGTCCGAGTCGGTCCACAGGATCCAATCGTTTTCGCCGACGATCCTGCGCTGCTGCCTGATCGTTGCCGGCGCGTTGTATTCGTGGTCCCACCGGTAACCCGCTTCGATCCCGAGCGAGCGGAGCGTCTCCAGAAACTGTGCGAAATCCCGATCCCGCGCTTCCTGCGCAACGCTCGGCTCGAGCTGCAGCGTCAGCAGAAAGCGATCGACGCCGAGGTCGCGGTAGTGCCGAACGAACTGCGGGAGCCAGGAAATGCGATACGCTTATCACGTTCTTACGGCTCCCTTTCTCGCCGCTACCAGCGTTTCAAGCGTCGCAACGAGAGTGGCGTATTCGACAGGCTTGACCAGGTGGCCGTCGAATCCGGCTGCGTTGGACGTGCGCCGATCCTCTTCCTGACCCCAACCGGTGAGCGCGATGAGCGCAACGTCGTTGCCCCAGGACTTTTCACGGACGCGGCGGCAGACCTCGTAGCCGTTCACGCGCGGCAGACCGATGTCGAGCAGCACGGCGTCGGGGCGAAGCCGTTCGATCTCTTCGAGCGCCGTCGGCCCGTCATGCGCGATAAATGTCTCATGTCCGGTGATCTGGAGCAACGTCGCGAGCGAGGTCGCGGCGTCGCGGTTGTCGTCGACGACAAGGATGCGCTGCGCGAGTGTCGCTTCCGGCGCGATGACCCTCTCGCTCGGCGCTGCCGCAGCATCTTCGGTCGTGATCGGAAGGCGCACGACGAATTCGCTGCCGCGATCGGCGCCGGCGCTCGCGGCGCGGACCGAGCCGCCGTGCATCTCGACCAGCTGCTTCACGAGCGCGAGACCGATCCCGAGACCCCCCTGGGAGCGCGCAAGCGGCTGACCGACCCGATTGAACATGTCGAAGATGCTGTCGAGCATGTCGGGCGGAATGCCGATGCCGTTGTCCTCGATCGTCACCACCGCCTCGTCGTCGCGGCGCTCCACACGCACGTCGATCATTCCGCCGGGGCTCGTGTACTTGCAGCTGTTGTTCAGCAGGTTGCCGAAGATCTGCGACAGCCGCACGGGATCGGCGTGCACGTAGATCGGCTCGGCGGCGGCGACCAACCGCAACTCGTGCTTCGACGATTCGGCGAGCGGCCGGGTTGCCGCAACGACCTGGTCGATCAGCGAGGTCAGCTCGACGCATTCCCTGCGAAGCTCGATGCGGCTGTGCGTGATCCGGTTCAAATCGAGAAGGTCGTCGACCAGGCGCACGAGATGCTCCAGCTGCCGCTCCATCGTTTCGAGCGCCTGCGGCACGTGCTTCGGATCCTCGCTGCCCCGCTTGAGGATCTCGAGCGTGTTCCGCAGCGGGGCGAGGGGATTGCGAAGCTCGTGGGAGAGCGTCGCGAGGAACTCGTCCTTGCGGCGGTCGGCCTCGGAGAGATCGTTCGCGAGCTTTCGCAGATCGTCCTCGAGGCGCTTGCGCTCGGCTTCGGCGCGCTTGCGATCGGTGACGTCGGTGCCGGTCGGAGCGAGCAGCAGGATGCGACCCGAGTCGTCCTTGATCGGGGCAATGGCGAGATCGACGAAGCGTTCGCTGCCGTCGGCAGTGAAATACGAGAGCTCTCCGCGGATAGTCTCTCCGGATTTCGCCCGTGCGCATGCCGTCCTGACTCGCTCGGCAAGTGCGGCGGATGGGATCCACCATGGGCCTTCCCAGAATCGCTTCCCCAGGACCTCGTCGCGCGCATAGCCGCAACCTTCGACGAACAGGCGGTTCAGCGCGAGGATCGTGCCGTCGAGGTCGAGCATTCCGGCAAGCGACGCGCCCTGGTCGAAGAAAGCGCGGAACTTCGCGTTCGCAGCGGCGGCTTCCGCGAGCAAGTGCTTTTCGCGTTCCTCCAGCTCGCGCCGCCGCGTGACGTCGCGCGCGATCTTCGAGGCGCCGATGACGTTGCCGTCCTCGTCCTTGAGGGGCGAAATCGTGAGCGAGACGAGGATGCGTCGGCCGTCGCTGCGCACCCGCTCGGTCACGAAGTGCTCGACGCGCTGCCCGGCTTTGAGCCTCGCGATGATGGCGTCCTCTTCGGTGAGGCGATCGGGCGGGATCACGAGCGAGATATGGCGACCCACGGCGTCCTCTGCCGTGTAGCCGAAAATGCGTTCGGCGCCCGCGTTCCAGCTTTCGATGATTCCCTCGAGCGACTTGCTGACGATCGCGTCGTCGGAGGATTCGACGATCGACGCGAGAAGGCGCGCGCTGCGCATGCGGCTCGCCGCGTCCTGCTCGAGGCGCCGCCGCTCGGAGATGTCCCGGAAGATCAGCACGCACCCGGAGACCTTGCCGCGCCCGTCCTTGATCGGCGCGGCGGCATCGTCGATCGGACGCTCGACACCGTCCCTGCCGATGAGCACCGAATGGTTCGCGAGCCCGACGGTCGCGTCCTCGCGCAGCGCGCGCGTCGCGGGATTCTCGAGCGACTGACGGGTTTGCTCGTCGACGATCCGGAATACCCTGTCGAGCGGCTGGCCCAATGCATCCGCCTGCGACCATCCGGTCAGCGATTCGGCGACCGAATTCGCGTAGGTGATGCGGGCTTCGGTGTCGGTCGCGACGACGGCGTCCCCGATGCTGCCGAGCGTGACGCGCATCAGCTCGCTGCGCTCGCTCGCGCGCGCTCTCGCGATGCGCATCGCTTCTCCGATCGCGATGATGAGCGAGCAGGTGAAGACGTAGGCGATCAGTCCGACGACGGTCGCGGCGTCGAAAGGACCTATCGTGTGACGAGGCGCGATGAAGAGGAAATTGCAGGCCAGATAGCCGAGAACCGAGACGACGATCGCGGGTCGATAGCCGCCAACCCAGACCGCGATCGCGACAGCGCCGAACAGCGTGACCAGCGGCAGCGAATCGCCGATCAGCGGGTCGAGCGCCCAGCGCAGCAGCACTGCCGCGACGAGTGCCGCGATCGCCGTCGCATAAGCCTTCGCTTGCATCCGCGAGCCCCTAGGGCAGCACCGGCGAGCTCAGGAAATCGCGGACGATCGCGACCTGTTCGTCGGACGCGAGCCACGGCGCGTGTCCGATGCCGGGAAGCTCCACCACGCGCGCGAGCGGGTTCGTGGCCCGCATCTGTTCGACCGTCGGCGGCAACAGAAGGTCCGATTCGCCGCCGCGGATCACCAGCGTCGGACATTGCACGGCGTTCCACACCGGCCACAGGTCCACGCCGAACAGGAAATCGTTGCCGAACTCCACCTCGGCGTTCGCGCCGTGGCGCATCGCGCTGATGATGCCGGGATCGAAAGCGAGCGTGTACGTGCCGTCCTCGTGACGCCGCGAGCTGTGCTGCGCAACGTCGTGCCAGCGCTTGTCGGCGAGCGGGCCGAACGTCGCGCAGGCGACGCGCAGGTGCTGCTCGACTTCGGCGAGATCCGCGAACCGGGTTTCTGCACCCGAATGCTCGACCTTCAGGCGCAGCAGCGCCGCCCACGGGATCAGCGGTCCGACGTCGTTCAGCACGAGGCGGCGAATCGGCGAGTTGCGCTTGGCGGCGAGCATCATTCCGAGGAGTCCGCCCATCGACGTCCCGATCCAGTCGACGCGCGGCACGTGCGCTCGCCCCAGCCGCCGCAGCAGCTGCCCCATCGCGCTCGGGAGCTGCGGTGCCGTAAGCCGTGCGATCAGCGCGGCGGCATCGGTGACATAGACGTCGAACCCGTAGTCCTCCTTGTGCTCGAGCCACTCGCTGTCGCCGCGGCCGACCACGTCCATGCAGACGATACGGCAATCCTGCGCCAGGTTTGCGGCGAGGGCGTCGAAGTCGCGGCAGTTGCGGGTGAGCCCGTGCACGCAGACGACGAGGTGCGGATCGCGCGGATCCCCCCACTCCGTGTATGCGATGCCGTGGAAGCCGTGGGGCCCGAGGCTCCAGAACTTGTGAAAGCGCGGTGACATGACGGAAGCGGTGCCGGACGCCTGGCGGGCCGCGCGGACTGGAAGAAGCGGCGCCAGACTATACCGGCGGTCCAGCGTTGACAACCCGTACGAGGAAATGGTCTGCTGTGGGCATGCGTAAAAATTGCTTGTGCCGGGCGCGTCGATGAGCATCGATTGGGCAGCATTCACGCCGTGGTCTGCATTGGTCGGCGGTGCGATCATCGGCTTCGCGGCAGCGTTGTTCGCTCTCGTCAACGGCCGCATCGCGGGCGTGAGCGGCATCGTCGGAGGATTGCTGCGACCGACGTCGCCCGACACCCCATGGCGCGCGGCGTTCATTGCCGGGCTGATCGCAGCTCCGATCGTCTACGTAGTGTTCGCCCGACTCCCGCCGATCGTCATCGAGGGCGGCTATCCGCTGCTCATCGTCGCCGGCTTCCTGGTCGGCGTCGGGACGCGTTACGGCGCGGGCTGCACCAGCGGTCACGGCATATGCGGATTGTCGCGGGCATCGCCGCGCTCGCTGGCGGCAACGCTCGTGTTCATGGGAGCGGGCTTCGCCACGGTGTTCGTAATGCGACACGCGATCGGAGGCTGACGGCGAGCATGTATCCGCTATTCGCGTTCGCCGCGGGCCTCGTGTTCGGGATCGGCCTGCTCATATCGCAGATGGCGAATCCTGCGAAAGTGCTGGGATTCCTCGATCTCGCCGGCAGGTGGGATCCGTCGCTCGCGTTCGTGATGGCCGGCGCCGTCTGCGTTGCGGTGATCGGCTTCGTCCTGGCAGGACGGCGATCGACGACGCTGCTCGGCACGCCGTTCTTCCTTCCGGGCGCGCGCGTGATCGATACGCGCCTCGTCGGCGGTGCGCTGCTCTTCGGGATAGGCTGGGGCCTGGGCGGTTTTTGTCCCGCTCCCGCCCTCGTCGCAATCGGAGCGGGTCAGGCGAAGGCTTTCGTGTTCGTCGCCGCGATGCTCGCAGGCATGCTCGCATTCGAGGTGATCGAGGCGGCGCGCGCCCGCTCGTTGTCCCGCGCAGCGCAAACCAACGCACCTGCGAGCGAATGATGCTCATCTTCCGCCAACTCTTCGATCCTCAATCGTCGACGTACTCATACCTGCTTGCGGATCGACGCAGCCGCGAGGCGGTGCTGATCGACCCGGTGTTCGAACAGGCACGGCGCGACGCCGCGCTCATCCAGGAGCTCGGGCTGAAGCTCGTCGCCACGCTGGACACGCATGTGCACGCCGACCATGTGACCGGCGCCTGGCTGCTGAAGCAGATGTGCGGCAGCGCGATCGCGATCAGCGCGGCGAGCGGCGCGTCAGGAGCAGGTCGTCCGCTCGCGCATGGCGACCGCGTCAACTTCGGCAGCCGCTACCTCGAGGTTCGAGCGACTCCGGGTCACACGCAGGGCTGCCTCACGTTCGTGCTCGACGACGAAAGCATGGCGTTCACCGGCGATTGCCTGCTGATACGCGGCAGCGGCCGGACCGACTTCCAGCAAGGCGACGCGCGCGCAATGTATCGCTCGGTGCGCAGCCAGATCCTGACGCTTCCGCCCTCGTGTCTGCTCTATCCCGCGCACGACTACCGCGGACTCACCGTGACGTCGGTGGAGGAAGAACGCCGATTCAATCCAAGGATGGGCGGGGAGATCGGGGAGGGCGATTTCGTCGGCTACATGAACAACCTGGGACTCCCGCATCCGAAGCTCATGGATATCGCGGTTCCCGCCAACCTTCGCTGCGGGGAGCCGCAGGGCGCGACCCCGCCACCCGAAGAGCCTTCGTGGGCGCCGCTCACGTTCACGTTCGCCGGCATCTTCGAGATCCAGCCGCAAGCGCTCGAGGAGAACGCACCGTCGATCCAGATCGTCGACGTGCGCGAGCCCGAGGAGTTCACCGGACCGCTCGGCCGCATCAAAGGGTCGATCTCGATTCCGCTGGGCGAGTTGCCGCGGCGCCTCGACGAGCTCGCGCGCGATCGTCCC